>JBFMFL010000068.1:0-27351 GCA_040752145.1 Gemmatimonadota bacterium | reverse complement strand
CCCGGCCCCGGCGCCCCTGCCGGACCCGTACGCGCGCTGCTCCGCCGTGGAGCCCGCCGGGGCCGCCGCGTGCGCCGCCCGCGTGGAGCGCGAGCTGCTCGCCGCGTCCGCCGGCGGGGCCCGCCGCGCGGGGGACACGCTGTACTTCCGCGGCCAGGGCGGCGGCGCGCTGGCGCTGGGGAACGACGCCACGGAGGGCCAGCGGTTCGTCCGCTACCGCTACCGCGCCCTGCTCCCCGAGATCGCCCAGCACCTGGTGCAGGTGGACTTCTACGAGGGCGGCGGGTGGCTGCTGGTGGACGCCGTCGGCACCCACCAGACGCACCTGATCGGGCCGCCGGTGGTCGCCCCCGGCCGGGGGCGCTTCGTCGCCACGTCCGTGGACCTGGAGGCCGGCTACGACCCCAACGGCATCCAGGTGTGGAGCATGGCCCGCGGCTTCCCACGGCTGGAGTGGGGGCTGGACGGCGGCGACGCCTGGGGCGCGTCCGACGCCGTGTGGATCGACGACCGCACCGTGGAGTTCACCCGGCACGTCGCCACCACCGGCAACCCGGACGAGATCCAAAAGATACGTACCCGGCTGGTGCTGGGGGAGGACGCCGTCACGCTGCGGCCGGCGGGGCGGTGAGTTCCGAGGCACTTCTTGCGGAGGGAAACGACTTGGCTGCTCAAGATCCGGAACGTAGCTTTCCCGAAGAGACGGGAGAGGAGAGCGAGGCGATTTCCAGCGCGCTTCTCAGCGAGCCGGCCCTCGCCGACTGGAGCCGGGAGGAGGAGGACGCCGCCTGGGCTCACCTTCAGTCTCGACCATAGTCCACCTCAACGGAAGGACGGCAATGGACGCGCGGATGGATGCGGCCTCGGACGGCTCCGATCCGGACAGTGACGGCGAAGCCGCAGCTTGCGAGGCGGCCTAGACGGAGGAGATTCGTCGTCGCGTAAAGGCGTGGAGGGCGGGCAGGGTACAGGCGATCCCCGGCGAGAGGGTCTTCGAGGAGCTGAAGGACCTCTTCCGATAAGGAGCCGTTCCGTCGGCGCATCGCACACCCCGTTGCACCCCATCCCGCCGTCGTCCGGCGCACCCGCGGACACACCTTCGCCAGGGCCCGACTCGCCTGCCGCCCGTCTACCCCACCACCGCGGCCGACCCGCGCACCCGGAAGCATCCGGCCCGTCCGGAAAGAGAACCAGGAGTAGACCCGATGACGACCCAGACCCACGCCGCCCCCGCGAAGAAGAGCCGGCTGCGCGGCACCCTTGGCGCCCTCGTCCCCCTGCTGATGGGCGCCGCGGTGGGCTCGGTCGGGGCGCTCTGGCTCCCCTCGCTGCTCCCGCGCACGTCCCTGAGCGGCGCGCAGCTGGCGCTGACCGCCGTGGTGCTGGCCGCGCTGCTCGTGGCGGTGATCGCGGTGCACGAGGCCGGGCACCTGCTGGGCGGGCGGCTCGCCGGCTTCCGGGCGATGCTGTTCGTGGTGGGGCCGTTCCGGGTGGAGAGGACCGGGACCGGGATCCGCGCCGCGCTCAACCGCAACCTCGCCATCGCCGGGGGGCTGGCGGTGAGCGTCCCCCAGGACACCCGCGACCTGCGGCGCCGCACCCTGCTGATGGTGGCCGGCGGCCCGGGCGCCAGCGTCCTCGTCGGCGCGCTGGCGCTCGCGCTGCGCGGCCCGCTGGGGCTGGCGGCGCTGCCGGCGGGCGCCGGCTTCGGGCACCAGCTCGCGGCGATCGTGGCGGCGGTGTTCGGCGTGATGTCGCTGGGGATCGGGGGGGCGACGCTGATCCCCGGGCGGACGGGCGGGTTCTACACCGACGGCGCGCGCATCCTCCGCCTGCTGCGCGGCGGCCCGGACACCGACCGCGAGGTCGCCATCCTCGCGCTGATGGCGCTCTCCATGGGCGGGACGCGGGCGCGCGACTGGGACCCCGCCCTGGTGGGGCAGGCGCTCGCCCCGGCCGACGCCACCCCGTTCGGCGTGGTGGGGCGGCAGTTCGCCTACGCGCACGCGCTGGACCGCGGCGACGCGGAGGGCGCGCGCCGGCACCTGGAGGCCGCGCTGGCGCTGGAGGAGGTGCTCCCGCCGGTGGGGCGCTCCGGGCTCCTCCTCCATGCGGCGTACTTCGCCGCGGCCCACGACGGCGACGCGGCCCGCGCGCGGGCGCTGTTCGCCCGGGCCGGCGCCGGGCTGATGGTGCCCGCGTACATGCGCTGGATGACCGAGGCCGCCGTCCTCCTGGCCGAGGGCGACCGGGCCGCCGCCGCCGCCCTGCTGGAGCGCGCCGAGGCCGGGGTGGGGGAGACGCTGGACCGCGGCAGCGCCGCCGCCGACCTGGAGCAGATCCGCCGCCTGCGCGCCCTCGCCGACCGGCCCGCGGCCCGGACGGCGGTCGCGGAGCCGGCCTGACGGGAGCCGGGCTCCGGGAGCCACGAAAGCCGCGCCCCCGCCGGGATCTCCCGGCGGGGGCGCGGCTGCGACAGGGCCTTCCGTCACCGCCCCGGCGACGCCCCGGACCCGCTCACGGCCAGCGCGATCAGCACCACGACGACCGCGAGGAGCGCCACGGCCAGGGCCCAGCGGTTCCAGGAGGTGGTCCGAGCCTGGGCAACGGACGGGGCGGCGCCACCCGCCTGCGCCGCGAACACGTGCAGCAGCGGGAGCAGGTCGTCCGCGGCGAAGTCCCGCCCGTAGCCGCCCCTTTCGAGCGGCTCCCGCGCGTCCGGCGCCCCGGCGATCCACGCGTCGAGCTCTTCCGGCGTGGACGGCACCGAGCCTTCGCGGACCATGCGCGACGCCATCCCGCGGGTGGTTTCGCGGACCTCTTCGGAAAACCTGTGTCGTGGCGGTCGCATGTGGACTCCCTCTCCGGGTTCGGCTGCGGCATCGACGTCCGGGGGAAGCAATTCGCAAGCCGTCCCCCGCCGAAGAAAGGCGCCGCACGGGAGTCGTCCCGCGCCGCGCCGTTCACGTACTTCGTACTCCGTGCTGCCGTTTTGCCGTGGCAGGCTGTCCCCTGTAACCTGTCCCCTATCCGTTCAGCTCCACCTCAGCTCCCACTCGCAGAACGCGTCGCCCTCCGCGGAGCAGCGCACGTGCCGTACCGACCCGCCGCGGCCGCCGGCCAGCTCCACGGAGCGCAGCAGCCCGCCCGTCTGCCGGCGGCAGAACAGCGTGTCCACCGGGTCGAAGCCCACCAGGCGGAGGACGGCGCGCCCCGGCTCCACCTCCACCACCTCCATGTTGCCGGGGCGGTAGTAGAGCTGGAAGAGCGAGACGCGCTGCGTCAGGAACTCGGTGGGGTTGGCCTTGCGCAGGATGCCGCCGTACAGCTGCACCCCGAGCGACTGGATGGCGTGGGCGCCCGCCCGCTCGATCCAGTCCGGGTGCCGGTCGCCGATGGAGCGGTCCACGGCCCGCCAGAGGCCGAGCAGCGTGGCCAGCGGCACCTCGTCGGTGGCGGCGGCGCCCTCCACCACGCGGCGCTCCTCCGCCGGCAGGCCCGCCAGCACGCGCTCCGTCGCCTCGGCGCCCACTTCGGCGCGCAGGAAGTCCAGCGTGGAGCGCAGGGTGGACCCCTTGGCCTGCTGCTGCACGGTCGCGGCTCCGGTCACGCGGTCACCTCCAGTTCGGCGGTCTCCGCCCACTCCGCGAGCGCGCGGCGGTCCGGCTTGCCGGAGCCCAGGCGCGGGATCTCGTCCAGGAACACCACCCGCTTCGGCACCTTGTAGCCGGCCAGGCGGGCGCGGGCGTGGGCCACCACCCCGGCCTCGTCGGTCGCGCCGCCCGCGCGCCGTACCACGAAGGCCCGGCCCACCTCGCCCCAGCGGGGGTCGGCCACGCCCACCACCACCACCTCGGCCACGCCGGGGCAGTCCGCCAGCGCGGCCTCCACCTCGCCGGGGAAGACGTTCTCCCCGCCGGAGATGTACATCTCCTTGCGCCGCCCGCAGATGGTGTACACGCCGTCGGCGTCGCGGCGGGCCAGGTCGCCGGTGCGCAGCCAGCCGTCCGGCGTGAACGCCTCCAGCGTGCGCTCCGGGTCGCGCAGGTACCCGGCGAAGAGCTGCGGCCCGCGCAGCAGCAGCTCGCCGGGCTCGCCGGGCTCCGCCTCGCGCCCGTCCGCCGCCGCCAGCCGCATCTCCAGGAACGGCACCGGGCGCCCCACGCTCCCCGGCCTGCGCGCCGCCTCCGCGTCCGACAGGGCGAAGCAGTTGGGGCCGCACTCGGTGAGGCCGTACCCCTCGCGGAAGCGGTAGCCCGCCGCCCGCACCCGCTCCGCCACCGAAGCCGGGCACGGCGCGCCGCCGGAGATGAAGAAGCGCAGCGCGGGGAGCGGACGCCCCCAGCGCGGGCTCTCCATCAGCATCAGCAGCTGCGTGGGCACCGTCAGCGCCACGGTGATCCCCTCCTCCTCCACCGCGGCCAGGAAGACCTCCGGCTCGAAGCCGTCCAGCAGCACCACGGTGCCGCCGTGGTGCCAGAGCGGCGTGGCGAACACATTCCACCCGCCGGTGTGGAAGAGCGGCGTGGACACCGGCGCCACGTCCGCCGGCCCCAGCTCCCAGGCCGTGGTCGTCGCCACCGCGTTCCACAGGATCTGCCGGTGGGGGAGGACGGCGCCCTTGGGCCGCCCCGTGCTCCCGGAGGTGTACAGCACCAGCGCCGGGTCGTCCGGGGACACGGCCGCGTCCGGACCGGGGTCGGCGCCCGGCTCCGGTGCGGCGTCCAGGTCCACCCAGCCCGCCGCGGGGACGTGCCCGGCGGCGGCGAGCGCGTCGTCGCCCAGGCGGCGGAAGCGCTCCTCGCGCAGCAGCAGCCCGGGGCGGGCGTCGTCCAGCACCACGGCCAGCTCGGCGGCGGACAGGCGCCAGTTCAGCGGCAGGAGCGCCGCGCCCACGCGCCCGCAGGCGAAGAACAGCTCCACCACCTCCTCGCGGTTGCCGGCCAGCACGCCCGCCAGCCCGCCCCGCCCGACGCCGGAGTCCCGCAGCACGGCCGTCCACCGCGCGATCCGCGCGTCCAGCTCCGCGTAGCTGCGGCGCGCGCCCGTGGAGCGGTCCACCAGCGCGATCCGCTCCGGGTGCAGCCGGCCCCAGAAGCGGACCGGGTCCGGGAAGGTGGGGAAGAGGGGCGCGCTCACCGGGGCTCCCGCGGGTGCTCCAGAAAGAAGCGCAGCATCTCCCGGCTGGCGTCCGGGCCGCGCGCGTCGGTGAAGGTGCCCTCCGGCGAGCCGCCGGACCAGGCGTGGCCCAGCCCCGGCACCAGCCACATCTCCAGCACGGTGCGGCCCGCCTCGTCCACCCAGCGGGTGCCGGTGGGGTGGAAGCTCTCCGGCGAGGGGCCCAGCGGGCGCGCGCCGGCGCCGGGAGGCGGCGGGGGCGGGCCGTACACCTGGTCCTGCACGGCACGGAGCGGCCGTCCCGCCAGCGCGCTCGCCTCCGCCCACTGGAAGGCGGTCTGCTCCCCGTTGCGGGCGCGCACCACCGGGTCCACCCCGCCGTGGAAGACGATCAGCGGCGGCAGCGCGCCGCGGCCCTCCACCGCGCGGGCCGCCGCGGCGGCGAGCGCCGGGGAGGAGGGGGCGCCGCGCTGCATCACCTGCAGCGCCTCCTGCACCCCCGCCGCCGCCCGGTACGCCACCCCGGAGTGCGACCCCGCCGCCGCGAACAGCTCCGGGTACGCCGCCGCCGCGTTCAGCGCCATGGCGCCTCCCGCCGAGACGCCGGCCACGTACACGCGCGCCGGGTCCACCCGGAGCGACGCCATGACCTCGCGCGCCACGCGGGCCACGTCCTCCGGCTCGCCCGCCCCGCGCGCCTGGTGCGCCGGGTCGTACCAGCTCCAGCACTTCTGCGGGTTGCCGGCCGCGGTCTGCTCCGGGTACGCCACCAGCACCCCGCGCTCCTCCGCGACTTCGTTCATCCGCGTGCCCCGCGCGAAGTCGTCGGGGTCCTGGGTGCAGCCGTGCAGCATCACCAGCAGCGGCGCCGGGCGCGCCCCGTCGTACGAGGCGGGGACGAACAGCCGGTAGCGGCGCCCTCCCTCCTCCCCGCCCAGCGCGTGCCAGGTGAACGACGCCTCGCGGGCGGCGGGCGCGGGATCGGACGGGGGCGCGGCGGCGGGGATGGCTCCCGCGGCGCAGGCGGCGAGCGGAAGCGGCATCAGGGCGGCGGCGAGACGGTTCATGACCGGCTAGGGAACAGGGAACAGGTTACAGGGGACAGCCTGCCACAGCGACGGCCCGTCAGAAGCCGAAGACGTCCACGGGGGAAGAGGAGCGGCGCCAGCACCCGTGGGCGCCGGCGCCGCCGGGGGTCACCGCGTCTGGTACCTCGCCCCGATGAACACCATGGTGCCGATGCTCGGCATGTTGATCATCTCCTGGTGCCTCAGGCCGAAGCCGCACTTGTTCGACCGGTTGGTCGGCGACTTCCGGAGCGCGTCGGCGGCCGCGTAGGCCAGCGGCTGGTCGTCGTCCTGGCCGCAGGTGAACAGGTTGCTCACTCCCAGCTGCAGCGTGGTGTTCAGCGCCGGGAGCTTGTAGCCCAGGTTCACGTCCACGGTGGTGAAGGTGGGGATCACCCCCATGTTGATCCCCGAGCGGAAGTAGTAGCCGTTCACGTGGCGCAGCGTGGTGCCGCCCTGGAAGCGCCCGGTGCGGAACCCGGCGACGTCGTTGAAGTTCGCGCCCAGCGTCCACTTGGTGGCCGGGGCGTTGAGCGCCGTCGCCTCCTCGCGCCCGGTGGGGACCTCCACCTCCTTGAGGTCCAGCGCCGAGAACGTCCCGGCGAAGCTCACCTTGGAGCTCAGCACGTAGTTGATCCCGGCGTCCACCCCGTCCAGCCGGGCCGTGCCCAGGTTGAAGTAGGTGAACACCAGCTGCGGCGCGCCCGCGGCGTTGGTCACCAGCTTCCCGTCCTGGTACGCCAGCCCGATGTTGGTGAGGGGGCTGAGGAAGTTCTCGTAGCGCGAGCGGTACCCGGCCACGTCGATGAACAGGCGGTTGCGCAGCACGCCCTTGTAGCCCACCTCCCAGGTCTGGTTCTCCTCCGGCACCAGCGGGTCGTAGAACGTCTCGGTGCCGTTGGCGGCGCGGGTGGTGAAGCCCCGGGTGTTGCCGTACACGCCCACGCGGATGGTGGGCGACAGCACCGCGAAGTCGGGGATGAAGAAGTCCGTCTGCAGGATGGTGGGCGACTTGAAGGCCCGGTTGTAGGTGACGCGCAGCGACTGCCCCTCGGTCGGGGTGAACACCAGCCCGGCCTTGGGGCTCCACTGCGCGTCGTAGCGCTCGTGGCTGTCGTAGCGGCCGGCCAGCAGCAGCTGGAGCGAGGGGAGGAGCGGCGTCTCCGTCTGCGCGTAGATGCCGTACTGGGTGATGCCGATGTCCTCGCCCGTGAGGTTGTCGCTGAGCCACTGGCGGTCGCTGCTCACCACGTCGCGCCGGCCCTGCACGCCCCACACGAAGCGGGTGTTCAGCAGGGGGCGGAGCTGGAAGTTGTTCTGCAGCTCGGCGGCGTACAGCTGGCCGTCGCTGGGCCAGTCCGACATCAGCCGCAGCTCCTCGTCGCTCTTGCCGGCGTTGGCGGGGAGGGCCTTGGCCTCGGAGAAGCGGTTGATGGCGTACGAGTCGCCCGACTTGCTCTGCGTGCGGTACGCGGTGAAGTACCAGCGCGGCGTCTCCATGCGGGCCTGCACGAAGTTGTAGAGCCAGCCGTCCAGCTGGTTGCGCCCCACGTTGGTCTGGCCCACGCCGTCGGTGCGGCTCATCCCGCCGCTCACCTCCACGCGCCCCTCGCCGAAGTAGCGCACCAGCGCGCCGCTGCCGCGGGACACCCGCGAGGTCCAGTCCACCTCGCCGCCCACGCCCACCTCGGGGATGGCGCCGCCGGCGCCGTAGCGCAGCTGGTTGGACCAGTCGTCCGCGTCCTGGTACTCGCCCGACACCTTGTAGCCCCAGTCGCCGAACACGCCCGCGTGGCGCAGCTGCACGTCCTTGTAGCTGCGGTTGCCGCCGGTCACCTCCACGGTGGTGCCGGGGAACTCGCGCGGGTCCTTGGTCTGCAGCGTGAGCACGCCGTTGCTGGCGTCCGCGCCGTACAGCGCCGCGCCCGGGCCCACGATCACCTCCAGCCCGGCCAGGTCCACCTTGGGGGTGGCGGTGAACTGCCCCACCGGCAGGCCGTTCTCGGGGAGGACGGAGATGCGGCCGTCCTCCATCATCAGCATGCGGTTGTTGAACGACGAGTTGAAGCCGCGGGCGTTGATCGCCACGCTGGTGGCGCCCACCTGGATGAAGTCCAGCCCCTTGGCCTGCTTGAGCGCGCCCACGAACGAGTTGCCCACGGCGTTCTCCAGCACCTCCGGCCCGATGCGGGTGACGGTGGCCGGCGCCTCGGTGATGCGCTCGGCCCGCCGCGAGGCCGAAACTACCATGGCGTCCAGCTCCACCGGGTTCTGCGTGAGGGCCACGGCCACCAGCGTCTCCTCGCCGGCGCGGACCTCCACGCTCTGCGTGGCGGTGCGGTAGCCCACCAGCGACACGCGCAGCTGCTGCGTGCCGGCGGGGACGTTCGCCAGCGTGAAGGCGCCCTGCGCGTTGGTGGCCGCCGACAGGCGGGTGCCGGCCACGGTGACCTGCGCGCCGGCCAGCGCGGCGCCCTCGTCGCCGGCCACGGTGCCCCGCACCGTCCCCTGGGCGGCGGCGAGGGCGGGGAAGAGCGCCAGCAGCAGCGCCAGCAGCAGGGGGGAGCGCCGGCGGGGGCGCGGGGTGCTGCGTCGGTTCATGGGACGAACCCTCCACGGTGTGGGGACAGGTGCGCGTCCGGGGTGGCGGGCGCGCGGACGGATCGGACGTACGGTCGAAAGCGGGACGGACGGTGCCGCCCGCGTCGAGGCCGCGGCGGCTACGGGGGCGAGCGCTCGCCCCGGGGGTGCATGCGGCGGGCGGGGCTCATTCCTCGTCCTCCGGGAGCATCACCATGGCCTCGCCGTCCACCAGCGCCTCGCCGTTCTGGTTGGCGCAGGTGGTGAGCAGCCGCACCCGGCGCTTGGCCGGGAACAGCTCCGCCACCTCCACCCGCGCCGTCACCGTGTCGCCGATCCTCACGGGGCGCAGGAAGCGCAGCGACTGCGACAGGTAGATGGTCCCCGGCCCGGGGAGCCGCATCGCCAGCGCGGCGGAGATGAACCCCGCGCTCAGCATCCCGTGCGCGATGCGCCCCCCGAAGCGGCTCCGCTCGGCGTAGACCTGGTCCAGGTGCGCCGGGTTGAAGTCGCCCGTGACCCCGGCGAACAGGACCACGTCGGCCTCGGTGACCGTCTTGGAGTGCGTCGCGGACTGGCCGGGCTGGAGATCTTGGAAGCGCATCGAACAGCAGGGAACAGGGAATAGGGAACAGGGAACAGCCTGCTTCATTCGGTGCACGCGCAGCGTGCAGCGCCACTACTTGGGCTCGGCTCGATGCTCCGCCGTTCTCCCCTCCCCTGCTTGCGGGGGAGGGGCCGGGGGAGGGGGCCGACTACACCTCCATCACCAGCTTCACGTCGGGATCGATCACGGCGCCGGCTCCCTTCCGCGTCAGCCACGACACGGCGAAGAAGACCAGGATGGAGAGCACCAGGGCGGCGCCGGAGACGGTCACGCCGGTGGGGAAGCTGTACGCCTTGAAGTAGGCGAGCGTCTCGAAGACCAGCGTCACGAACAGGCCGGTGCCGATGGAGGCCACGGCGCCCTCGCGGGTGGCGCCCTCCCAGTTGAGGCCGATGGCCAGGGCGGGGACCAGGGTGCTGGCGAACAGGCCCCAGCCGAAGATCCCCAGGAAGGCCACCAGCGCGCCGGAGGCCTGGGCGAGGGCGGCGGCGACCACCGAGATCAGCACGGTGGAGATGCGGCCCCAGCGCAGCTCGTTGGCCACCCTGCGGCCCAGCGCCACGGGGATGTCGTGGGTGACGGCCGCGGCGCCGATGTTCATGAACGAGTTGACCGTGCTCATGATGGCGGCGGCCACGCCGGAAAAGACCAGCGCCGCCAGCAGCACGGGGGTGAAGCGGAGCAGGAAGAGCGGGGTGGCGTCGTCCGGGCGCACCAGGGGCTCCATGCGGCCCTCCACCACCAGCGCCTTGGTCGCCACGCCCACCCCGAAGTACAGGAGCATGGTCACCAGCAGCGCGGCGGTCACCAGCATGGGGTACCACTTGAGCTTCCGCGGGTCCTTGAGCATGTAGAACTTGTGGACCACGTGCGGCTGCCCCAGCGAGCCCATCCCGAACACGAAGAACAGGGAGAGCGCCGCCATGGGGCCCATCTTCCCCCAGGGGCCCAGGAACTCCGGGTCCGCGGCCAGCAGGGTGCGCGACAGCCCCCCCATCCCGCCGCCGGCGCGCAGGGTGTAGAGGAAGACCAGCACCGAGGCCACGGCCATCAGGCTCCCCTGGAAGACGTCGGTGTAGACGCCGGCCAGGATCCCCCCCGCCACCGAGTACGCCAGCACGATCCCCATCCCCAGCCAGATCCCCCAGCCCAGCCCGATGCCGAAGATGGCGTGGATCACCAGCCCCAGGGCCAGGATGTTGGTGGCCATGTAGCCGATCACCGCCAGCAGGATCGCCACCGCCGAGAGCCCCTGCGCCGCGGGCGAGCGGTAGCGCGCGCCGATGGCGTCCGGCACGGTGATGAGCCCGCGCACCTCGCCCAGCAGCCGCATGCGCTTGGCGAGCATCCACGCGCCGAGCGACGAGGTGATGGAGGCGGGAAGGAGCAGGAACATGGCGCCCAGGCCGGCGCCGTACACCAGCCCCGGCCCGCCGATGAAGGCGAAGCCCGAGAGCGTCGCCGACATGGCCGCCAGCGTCAGCGCCAGCAGCCCGATCCCCTCGCCGGCCACGAAGAAGTCGGCGGCGGAGCGGGTGCGGCGCGTGGCCCACGCCCCGATCGCCGCCACGATGGCGAAGTAGACCACCGCCACCGCCACGATCGTGGGCTGGGTGAGCGGCGGGAGGTCCGCCGTCTGGAACAGCGCCAGGGCCATCACCGGGCCGCCTCCACCTCGACGGGAGCCGCGGCGGGCTCGGCGGGGGCGGCCCTGGGCGCCAGGGCGCGGGCGGCGTCGCGGACGCGGGCCAGGTCGGCTTCGCTGAGCGTCATCCCGTCGAAGGTCAGGGCGTACGCCAGCGGGAGGAAGAAGAGCGGGAGCAGGCCGATGCCGTACAGCACGATCGCCGCGCGCGGCGGGAGCCCCAGCCAGAGGGTGGGGTCCCCCGGGTCCGTGGGCGGCAGGGCGAGCGCCGCCCCGAAGCCCCCGGCCAGGATCAGGAACACCCCCGCGAAGGGGAGCGCCAGCCGCCCGATCCCGCCGCGCCGGGCCGCGCCCAGCGCCATGGAGGCCACCAGGATCGCCGCGGTGCCCATCGCCAGCGCCCAGGGCGCCCACGCCGGCGGGTCGCCGGGGAGGAAGGCGGAGGCGTACCCCGCCGCGATCAGCAGGGTGGAGAGGACGAGGCCGGCGAGCGCGCTTCGCTTGGACATGGCGGTCACGAGTAGAGGGCTTCCATCCGGTCGCGGTAGCGGTCCGCGACGACGGGGCGGCGCAGCTTGAGCGTGGGGGTGAGCTCGTTCTCCTCGGCGCTGAGCTCGCGCTCCAGCAGGGTCCAGCGGCGCACCTGCTCGGGGCGGGACAGGCCGGCGTTGACGCGGTCCACCGCGGCCTGCACGCGGGCCACCACCTCCGGGTGGGCGAGCAGGGCGTGGAAGCCGCCCCCGATCCCCCGCTCCCCGGCCCACGCCTCCACCACCGGGCGGCGCAGCGCCAGCAGCGCGGTGACGAAGTGCCGCCCCTCGCCGTACAGCATGGCCTGCCCGATCCAGGGGTCCTGCACCAGCAGCGCCTCGATGGGGAGCGGCGCCACCTTCTTGCCGCTGGACAGCGCGATCAATTCCTTCTTGCGCCCGGTGATGCGCAGGCACCCGTCCGCGCCGACCTCGCCCAGGTCGCCGCTGAGCAGCCACCCGCCGTCCGCGGAAAAGGCGTCGCGGGTGGCCTCCGGGCGGCCGTGGTAGCCGTCGAAGGTGAGCGGGCCGCGCCGCACCAGCACCTCGCCGTCCCCGGCGATGCGCAGCTCGGTGCCCGGCATGGGCGGGCCGGAGGAGTCCAGGGTGTAGCGGTCCGGCCGGTTGAAGGCCACGCACAGGTGCTCGGTCATCCCGTAGGCGCCCAGCACCGTGAGCCCCAGCGCGTCCAGGTACTCCGCCACCGCGCGCGGCAGCGTGGCCCCGCCCGAGGTGGCGCGCCGCACCCGCCCCCCGAAGAGCGCCGACACCCGCTCGAACAGCGGCGCCCCCGCGTCCCGCCACTCCGCCTCCAGCGCCGCGGGCACCGGCTCGCCCGCCTGGCGCAGCCGCGAGCGCTCGCGCCCCAGCTCAAGGGTGCGCTCCCAGCGCGGGCGCTCCTCCGCGGGGGCGCGCTCCTGCTCCGCGCGCAGCGCCTCGTACGCCTTCTCGTAGAAGCGCGGCAGCCCGCCGAACACGCTGGGCGCGTAGGCGCGCGCCGCCTCCCAGACGCGGGCGTGGTCCTCCACCAGGGCCGCCTCCATCCCGCAGACGATGCGCGTGTACAGCCCGAAGACGCGCTCCGCGCCGTGGCAGAAGGGGAGGAACGACAGGCTGGTGTCGCCCTCCTCCAGCCCCAGCGCCTCGCGGATGGAGAGGGCCGAGTCCAGCAGGTAGCGGTGGGTGATGCGGGCGCCCTTGGCCTCCCCCGTGGAGCCGGAGGTGTAGATGAGCAGCGCCACGTCGTCCGGGCCCAGGCGGGCGGCGCGCCGCTCCAGCTCGTCGGCCACGCCGCGCCCGCGGGCAAGGGCGCGCGCCCCGCGCGCCAGCCAGGCGTCCCACCCCAGCGTCCAGGTGCGCGAGGGGCGCAGCCGCTCGCACACCACGGTGTGCAGCCGCGGCGCGCCGGTCCTCACCTGCGTGGCCGCCGCCAGCCGCTCCGCCGTGTCGACGACCAGCACCACGGCGCCCGAGTCGGCCAGGAGGCGGCGGAGCTGCTCCGGGCTGCTGGTGGGGTACACGCCCACGGCCACGCCGCCCGCCATGAGGATCCCCAGGTCGGCCACGGGCCAGAGCGGCCGGTTGCCGGCGAACACCGCCACCGCCTCCCCCGGCCGGTGCCCGGAGGCCACCAGCGCCGCGGCGAAGCGGCGGGCGTCCTCGCCCCACCGCCGCCAGGTGACGGCCTCGTCGCGCGGGGCGCCGCCGGCGGCCAGCACCCGGAAGGCGACGCGGTCGCCGTAGCGCTCCACGCGCTCCAGGAACACGGAGAGCGCGGTCTCACTCATGGCCGTTTCCCCCGTTGCCGTTTCCACCGTCCCGGGTCCAGCGCAGCGCCACGCACCCCATGGAGAGCCCCGCACCCGAGCCGGTGAGCACCACCAGGTCGCCGGGGCGCAGGCGCCCGGCGCGGGCGGCGTCGTCCAGCGCCATGGGGAGGCAGGCGGAGCCGGTGTACCCCCACTTCCCCATCACCGTGTGCGCCTTGTCCATCGGCTCCCCCAGCCGGTCCATCACGGTCCGGATGGTGGAGCGGTTCACCTGCGTCCACAGCCACAGGTCCACGTCCCCGGTCCCCTCGCCGATGCGGCCGAGGACCGAGCGGACGATGCGCGGCCACCCCTCCTCGTTGACCTCCTTCGGGTACTTGCGGACGAAGCGCAGCCGGTTGCGCGTCCCGTCGCGCAGCACCTCCTCCGTGACCGGCTCGGCCGTCCCCCCGGCGAACACCCCCATCCCGTCGGAGAGCGCGCCGTCCGCGAACAGCTCCGAGGCCAGGATCCCCGGCTCGTCGGAGGCTTCCAGCACCACGGCGCCCGCGCCGTCGGCGAAGATGGTGGCCGTCTTCTTGTCGGCGTAGTCCAGGAACTTGCTCATGGCGTACACGGCCACCACGAGCACCCGGTGGTAGCGCTCGTCGGCGCGCAGGTACTTCCAGCCCACGTCCAGCGCCGTGGCGAAGCCCGCGCAGGCGCTGTTGACGTCGAAGGTCCCGGTCCGCCCCGGCATCCCCAGCCGCCCGTGCAGCACCGACGAGGTGGCGGGCGACACGTACTCCGGCGTGTCGGTGGAGACGATCAGCAGGTCCACGTCCTCCGGCCCGACGCCAGCGTCGGCCAGCGCCCGGCGCGCCGCCTCCTCCGCCAGGTCGGCGGTGGACTCGCCGGGCCCGCACACGTGCCGCTCCTCGATCCCCAGCGTGCCCCGGACGAAGTCGTCCACGTCCTCCCCCAGCATGCGCGACAGCTCCGCGTTGCTGAGGACGCGCTCCGGGACGAACGAGCCGGTGCCGGTGATGACTGCGTGGCGCATGGAGTTCTTCATCGAGTGAGTGCTTCGTCGGGCCGCTCCGGAACCAGGCCAAACTGCCGGCCTGTTTCCTACGCGGGCTCCGGGAACCCCGCCAAACTGACGGCGGGTTTCCCTCCGCCGGAGGGAGCCTCGCCAAACAGCCGGCGAGTCTCCCTCCGAACAGCTTCTGGGAACTATGTGAACTGCAACGGCACCCGTTCTCCGCCGCTCAGCCGTTCTCCCCTCTCCCAGAATTGGGAGAGGGTGGCGGCTCTCAGGCCGCCGGGTGAGGGCCCGCCGTGGTGCCCCTCGCCACCAGCCTCACGGGGAGCAGCCGGCCCGGCCTCGCGTCCGGCTTCCCCTCGATCTGGCGGAGGAGGAGGCGGGCGGCGCGGGCGCCCAGCTCCCGGGCGGGGACGGCGACGGTGGTGAGCTCGGGCGTGACCACGCGAGCCATCTCGATGTCGTCGCACCCCACCACCGACACCGCGCCGGGGACCGGCACCCCCGCGGCGGCGCACGCCTTGAGCGCGCCCAGCGCGGCCAGGTCGTTGGCGCAGAACACCGCGGTGGGACGGGCGGCCTTCTGCGCCAGCAGGGCCCGCATCGCCGCCTCGCCGCCGGCCACCGTGGCCGGGGCGCGCCGCAGCCGGGGGGAGGGGAGGGCGACCCCCGCGGCACGCAGCGCCCGGGCGAAGCCGCGCTCGCGCATGCGGAAGGCGTGCTCCTCGCTGGCCGGGCCGATGAAGGCCAGCTCGCGGTGCCCCAGCCCCAGCAGGTGCTCGGCGGCCAGGCGCCCCGCGGCCTCGGCGTCGCTCGCCACCCCGGGAAAGCGGTCGGCGGGGCGGTCGGCCACCACCACGTTGAGGTCCGTCAGCGCGTCGCCCGGGAGCGAGTCGGCGCCGGAGGGGTCCAGGATCACCCCGTCGATCTGCCGCGCCCGCAGCGCCTCCAGGTGCCGCGCCGCCGGGGTGTCCCGCGCGTCGCAGAGGAGCACGGCGTACCCCGCCTCCGCCGCCACCCGCTCGATCCCCCGCACCACGTCCAGGAAGAACGGGTTCGCCAGGTCGGGGACGATCACCCCCAGCGCGTACGACCTCCCCCGCACCAGCCCCCGCGCCAGGATGTTGGGGCGGTACCCCAGCTCCTCCGCGGCCCGCAGCACCTTTTCCCGCGTCGCCGCGGCGATGCGCGCCCGCCGGTTCCCCCCCATCACCAGCGAGACCGTCGCCTGGGACACGCCGGCCGCCCGGGCGACGTCGTGGGCGGTGACCGGGCGGGGAGAGGACGTGGACATACCTGCTAATACGTATTAGCAAACCGGATGTCAAGGGTTTCGTGCGGACCGCCGCCCGCCCCGGTGGACGCGGGGCGGCTCGCCGCGCCTTGACCGGAGGGGCGTAAACCGGCAATTTTCAGGGATGAACGAGTGGGAAGAGACCAAGCCCTGCGGCGCCGCTTCGCTGGCGCTGCGGATCCTGCACACGGGGTCCGGCGTCGGCGACCGGATCGAGCGCAGCCTGGAGCCCGTGGGGCTCTCGCTCGCCAAGATGGGCGTGCTGCGCCACCTGGTGGCGGCCGGCGAATCGCTGCCGCTGGGGCAGCTCGCCGAGCGCCTGTCGTGCGTGCGCTCCAACGTCACCCAGCTGGTGGACCGGCTGGAGGCGGACGGCCTGGTGCGCCGGGTCCCCGACCCCGGCGACCGGCGCAGCGTGCTCGCCACGCTCACCGAGGAGGGGCTGCGCGCCTACCAGGCCGGCGCCCGCGCCCAGGCCGAGGCGGAGGCCGACCTGCTCAGCGGCCTCTCCCCCGGGGAGCAGGCGCAGCTCGCGGACCTGCTCACCCGGCTGGGCACCCACGCCGCCGTCTGACCCGGCACCCGCCGGGTCTTTTTGGAGGCACGTGTTCCACGGAGCCGGCCTGACCGGTTCCGGGACGCCGTGAAGACCAAGGGGGCGCCTCGATCGGGAGGCGCCCCCTTTTTCACAGCGCCAGCGCGGTCCCGCGCACGATCAGTCGCTGACCGGCTCAAGGCCTTCGATTTCGGTGTTTTGACAGACGCAATACCCATAGCCGTCGCAGTAGGCCACCGACCCGCAGTATTCAAGGCACGGCTGGTAGTTGTACGGGCCGCTGGCGACGGGGCAGGTCCCATCCGGGTCCCGTGCCCCGCTTGAACCCCAGGCCTGCGTAGCTCCGAAACCGAGGGAGCCCACGAAGGCGATGCCGAGGAGCGACCGGCGTAGGTAGGAAAGCGAACAGCTCACGACGTCCTCCGGGTTTCAGGTGCGGCCCGCGACCGCCAGGGGCGCGGGTAAGCGGCTGTCGTCACTCGAAGCAGACGCACTCCGTGTTGTAGCCGTCGCACCAGCCCGAGCCGCTCGGGCACTCGGGGCACTCATAGGGGATGTAGGCGTAGCCCGACGGGTAGCAGGAACCGGCCCGGCTGGCCTGCTCGGGGCTCGCGACGGCCTGGGTGGCTCCGAAGCCCATGGCGCCGACGAACGCGATGCCGAGCAGCGCGCGGCGCAGGGTGGAAAGCGAACGGCTCATGACGTCCTCCTGGTCTGGGTTCCGACCCGCACACCGAAGGCGCGAGTCTGTTGGAGCATGTTAAGAGCCATTTTGAGGAAGCGCAACGATCCCGTGACCCGACGGCCGAACGGCCGGGTCAGGAGGCGGCGGGCGGTTCTGGCTCGATGTCGAGGATGCGCAGGCGCTGGTCGGAGCCGAACTCGAATCCGAGCCACACGCCGTCCACCGAGACGCCCCCGCGGCTGCCGTACGAGGTCGGCTTCAGGACCAGCGGGCCGAGCAGCCGCTCGAGCTTTTCGCCGTGCGTATCGGCGGTGATGCGGACGGCCTCGCCGGTGCTCCGGCGAAGCTCGATCTCGCACGGCCGGAACTCGGGGTGCTGGTCGACGTCCGTGTCCCCGAGCTTCGCCTGGAAGACGCACATCACCATGTCCACGCACTCGGGTTTTGACCAGGCCGATCTCGATCCCCAGGCGCGGGTAGACGAAGCTCCCGTTCCAGATCGGCTTGCGGTTGCCGGGGCGCCCGAGGGAGCGGAGCCCGGCCGCGGGCGCGCCCTGCGGGATGCCGTTCAGCTCCCGGCGCGCGAGGTCGTAGACGAGCGGGACCTGCCTGTGCTCGGGCCAGTCGCGCGTGGGATCGGGCCGGAAGTAGCCGAAGATGGACGCGAGGAGCCGGAGGAAAGAGGTTTTTTGCAGTTCCCGCAGTATCCACGTGACCTTTACGGAGGGAGACAGCCGGGCGGTTTCGGCTGGCTCCCTCCGGCGGAGCGAGACACGGGGCAGTTTCCGTGGCTCGCGGAGCCCGCGTAGGAAACAGGCCGGCTGTTTGGCCTGGTTCCGGAGCGGCCCACGGCAGAAACTTCATGAAGCAACAGAACTCACCAGCGCGGGTCGTCCTCCAGCAGCCGGTCCGCGTCCTCCGCGTCCAGGGGGCGCGAGAACAGGTACCCCTGCGCGTACTCGCAGCGCAGCGCCCGCAGCTCCTCCAGCTGCGCCGCCGTCTCCACACCCTCGGCCACCACCTTGAGCCCCAGGTTGTGGGCCAGCGCCGCGATGGTCCGGACGATGGGCTCCGCGTCGCCCCCGCTGCCCAGGCGCATCACGAACGAGCGGTCGATCTTGAGCGTGTCCAGCGGAAAGCGGTGCAGGTAGCTGAGCGACGAGTAGCCGGTGCCGAAGTCGTCCATGCACAGCCCCACCCCGGCCTCGCGCAGCCGCGCCAGCATGGCCGCCGTGGGCCCGGCGTGCTCGATCAGCAGGCTCTCGGTGATCTCCAGCCGCAGCGCCGAGGGCTCCACCTCCGTGTCCGCCAGGATCTCGCGCACCCGCTCCACCAGCTCCGGCCGGGAGAACTGCCGCGGCGAAAGGTTGACGCCCACCGTGACCCCGCGCCCGGGGAAGCGCTCGCGCCAGCGCCGCAGCTGCCGGCACGCCTCCTCCAGCACCCACTCGCCGATGGGGACGATCAGCCCCGTCTCCTCCGCCACGGGGACGAACTGCTCCGGGAGCACCCGGCCGCGCGTGGGGTGCTCCCAGCGCAGCAGCGCCTCGAACCCGGCCACGCCCCCCTCCGGCAGCGACACCACCGGCTGGTACACCAGGCGCAGCTCGCCGCGCTCGGCGGCGGGGCGCAGGTCCATCTCCATCTGCAGGCGGTCCATGGCCTCGGCGTGCATGGCCCGGTCGAACACCTCGCAGCGGGCCCGGCCGCGCGCCTTGGCCCGGCCCAGCGCGGTGCCGGCGCTGCGCAGCAGCTCCTCCGGCGAGGCGGAGCCCCCGGAGTGCAGGGCGATGCCGGCGCTGGCGCTGGTGTACACCTCGCTGCGGCTGAGGTGGAAGGGGCGGGCCAGGGAATCCAGGATGCGCTGCGCCACGTGCGTGGCGACCACCGCGTCGGACACGCCCTCCAGCAGCACCGTGAACTCGTCGCCGCCGAAGCGGGCGGCCGTGTCGCCGGGGCGCAGCGCCTCCCCCAGGCGCGCGCCCAGGGCGCGGAGCAGCTCGTCGCCGGTGCCGTGGCCCAGCGAGTCGTTGATGACCTTGAAGCGGTCCAGATCCAAAAAGAGCACCGCCAGGGCGGCGCCGTCGCGGCGGCGCACCCGCTCCACCGCCTGGGCCAGGCGGTCCAGGAACAGGGCGCGGTTGGGGAGGCCGGTGAGCGGGTCGTGGAAGGCGCCGTAGGCGAGCTGCGCCTCGGCGCGCTTGCGCTCGGAGATGTCGTGGACGATCCCCTGAACGGCGCCGCGCTCGCCGGAGCGGCGGGTGGCCGACATCAGGCAGTCCACCACCCCGCCGTCGCTGCGGCGCAGCCGCACCTCGTGGTCGCGCACGAAGCCGGCGCGCGCGATCTCCGCGTCCATGGCCTCGCAGTCGGCGGGGTCCACGCACAGGGAGCGAAGCTCCATCCCCAGCATCTCCTCGCGCGCGTAGCCGAACATCTCCAGCGCGGCCTGGTTCACCGCCTCGAAGCGCCCGTCCTCGCCGGTCATGTAGATGGCGTCGCGCGACTCCTCGAACAGGGCGCGGTAGCGCTCCTCGCTCTCCCGCAGTTCGTCCGAGGCGTTGCGGCGGTCGGTGACATCGAAGGCGGTGCCCAGCGCGGCCGGCTCGCCGCCGTACTGCACCGTGGCCGAGGTGAAGTCCACCCAGCGCTCCTCGCCGCCCTTCCGGACGATGCGGAACTCGTAGCGGGAGGGGACGCGGTCGCCGCGCTGCCGGGCCATCCCCCGCTCGCGCACCACCTCGCGGTGGTCGGGGTGGACCAGCTCCCAGAATTCCATCCCCAGCAGCTCCTCGGCGCTGTAGCCGGTGAGCGCGGTGGCGGCGGCGTTGACGTAGACGTAGCGGGTGCCGCGGTACACGAACACGGCGGCGGAGATGGTCTCGGCCAGGGCGCGGAAGGTGGCCTCGCCCACCGCGGGCTCCTCGCCGGGCTCGGCGCCGCCCCAGGCGCGGTCCACCGCCGACAGGAAGGGGCCCCACCCGGGGGGGAGCGCCGTGCCCTGTCCGATGTGCTCTTCGAAAAGGCGCCGGAGGAGCGGGTGCATGGTGCGGCCGGGTGCGGGGACGTGCGCGCTCGCGCTGGTGACGGGGGCGCCGGGGAGGCGTCCCCCGGTCACCAGCGGGGGGCGGCCTCCAGCAGGGCGCGGGCCTCGGCGGCCGCCACCGGGCGGGCGAACAGGTACCCCTGCGCCGAGCCGCACCCCAGCTCGCGCACGGCGCGCAGCTGCTCGGGGGTCTCCACCCCCTCGGCGATCGTTGCAAGTCCCAGGCTACCCGCCAGCGCCGCGATGGTCCGTACCACCGGCGCGGCGTCCTCCTCCGCCGCGCCGATGCGCCGCACGAAGGAGCGGTCGATCTTGAGCGCGTCCAGCGGCAGCGTGTGGAGCAGCGCCAGCGACGAGTAGCCGGTGCCGAAGTCGTCCATGTGCACCCCGATCCCCAGGGCGCGGAAGCGGGCCAGCACGGCGGCGGTGGACTCCGGGCTCTGCACCAGCACGCTCTCCGTGACCTCCAGCCGCAGCCCGCGCGGGTCGGCGCCGGAGGCGGCCAGCGCCCCCTCCACCTGCTCCACCAGGTCCGGCTGCTCGAACTGGCGCACCGACAGGTTGACGCTGATGGCCACCGGGGCGCCGGGGAAGTCGTCCTGCCACTCGCGCAGGCGCCGGCACGCCTCCTCCAGCACCCAGCGGCCCACGGGGAGGATCATCCCCGTCTCCTCGGCCAGCGGCACGAACTCGCCGGCCGGCACCGTCCCCCTCTCCGGGTGCTCCCAGCGGATCAGCGCCTCGAACCCCTCCACCCGCCCCGTGTCCAGCGCCACGATGGGCTGGTAGAGCAGGCGCATCTCCCCGCGCTCCACGGCGTGCCGCAGCTCGGTCTCCTGCTGCAGGCGCAGCAGGGCCTGGGCGTGCATGGCCCGGTCGAAGGTCTCGTGCCTCCCGGTGCCCGCGGCCTTGGCGCGGTACATGGCCATGTCGGCGTTGCGGAGCAGGTGCTCCGGCTGGCCGTAGTCGGCGGAGGAGAGCGCGATGCCGATGCTGGCCGAGGTGAACACCTCGTAGCCGTCCAGGTTCACCGGCTCGGAGATGGCGCGCTGGATCCGCTCCGCCACCTCGGCGGCCGTGGCCGGCCCGGCGATGTCCGGCAGCAGCAGCGCGAACTCGTCGCCGCCGAAGCGGGCCACCGTGTCCGCGGCGCGCAGGCACCCGCGCAGCCGCCCGGCCACCACGGAAAGGAGCCGGTCGCCCACGTGGTGCCCCAGCGAGTCGTTGATGACCTTGAAGCGGTCCAGGTCCAGGAACAGCACCGCGAACAGGAAGTCGGGGCGCTCCCGGGCGCGCAGCAGCGCGCGGGCCAGGTGCTCCAGGAACAGGTGCCGGTTGGGGAGGCCGGTGAGCGGGTCGTGCAGCGCCTCGTGGCGCAGCTGCTCCTCCGCCCCGCGGCGGCCGGTGATGTCCTCCGCGAACAGGTGCACCACCCCCAGCGCCGGGTGCGGGTGGTAGGTCCAGGACAGGATGGTCCCGCCCACCGCCACCTCCACGCTGCGGAAGCCGCGGCCCGTCTCCAGCGCGGCGCGGGCGAGCTGGGCGTGGCCCGCGGGGAGCAGCTCCGCCAGCACGGTCCCGGCGTCCGCCGCCGCCAGCTCGGCGGCCGGGTTGGCGTACACGATCCGGCCGCGGGCGTCGCACTCCACCACCGGGTTGGGCGTCTCGCGCGGGAAGGCGGCCAGCCGCTGGTTCTCCTGCTCCACCCGGCGGCGCTCGGTGACGTCGCGGATGGTGGCCATCACCCCCAGCACCTCGCCGTCCGGCGCCAGCAGCGGGGCGTAGCGGCCGGCGGCCAGCCCGGAGCGGCCGGTGCGGCGCACCCGGAAGGGGATGTCCGGCGACCTCACCGTCTCGCCCTCCAGCGCCCGCGCGAACAACCCCTCGATGCCGAAGCGGCGCAGCTGCGGAAACAGCTCCGGCACCCGGCGGCCCAGGGCGTGGGCCTCGGGGATGCCGGTGAGCTCCTCCATGAAGCGGTTCCACACCCGGCAGCGCAGCCCGGGGTCCACCACCACCACGCCCTCGCCCACGCTGGCCAGCAGGGTGCGCAGCAGCCCCTCGCCCTCCGGCAGTGCGGCGTCGGGGTGGGCGGCGGGCGCGCGCAGGGCGGTGAGCACCGGGTCCGGGAAGGCGTTCACGGGGCGGGGGTCAGGGGCGCGGGGGGAACAGGTGTCCACTCAGCATACGTTTCGGCCGGAGAAAGTACAAGCTTGAACTCAAAAGATGGACGGAGGGGTGCGGGCGTGCCCCTCGCTGCGCTCGGGTCGGGCTGGTGCTGGCGTCCGCCGGATCTACCACCTGGGGTCCGTGGCGAGGAGGGCGCGGACTCCCTCCGCCTCCAGCGGGAGCGAGAAGAGGTAGCCCTGGGCGTACTCGCAGCGCAGGCCGCGCAGGATGCCCAGGGCGGAGGGGGTCTCCACGCCCTCGGCGATCACGGCCAGGCCCAGGGTGTGGGCCAGGGGGACGATGGTCCTCACCAGCTGGCCGGTGCGGAAGTCGGTGTCCATGCGGCCCACGAAGGAGCGGTCCACCTTGACGGCGTGCAGCGGCAGGCGGTGCAGGTAGCTGAGCGACGAGTAGCCGGTGCCGAAGTCGTCCATGTGCAGCTGCACGCCCAGGGCGCGCAGCGCGTCCAGCGACTCGGCGGCGGCCCCGGCCTTTTCCATGATCACGCTCTCGGTGATCTCCAGCTTGAGGGAGCGCGGGTCCACGCCGGCCGCCTCCAGGGTGGTGCGCACCTCCCCGGCCAGGCCCTCCTGGCGCAGCTGGCGCACCGACAGGTTGACGCTCACGGAGAGCGGCGTGCCGGGGAACTCGTCCTGCCAGGCGCGCAGGCTCCGGCACGCCTCCGCCAGCACCCACCGCCCGATGGGGAGCACCAGCCCGGTCTCCTCGGCCACCTCCATGAACTCGCCCGGCGCCACCAGCCTCCGCTCCGGGTGCTCCCAGCGCAGCAGCGCCTCGAAGCCGGCGATGCGGCCGGTGCGCAGCGACACGATGGGCTGGTAGTGGAGGACGAACTCGCCGCGCTCCACGGCGCGGCGCAGCCCCATCTCGGTCTGCAGGCGCTCCAGCAGCTCGGCGTGCATCCCCCAGTCGAACACCTCGTAGCGGGAGTCGCGCGACGCCTTGGCCCGGTACATGGCGGTGTCGGCGTTCTGGAGCAGCTCCTCGGGCGTCTCCTCCAGCCCGGAGGGGAGCGCGATGCCGATGCTGGCGCCGGTGAACACCTCGTGGCCGCCCAGCGTGAACGGGGCGGCCACGGCGCCCTGGATGCGCTCGGCCACGCGGGTGGCGCCGGCCGCGCCCTTGAGGTCCTCCAGCAGCACCGCGAACTCGTCCCCGCCGAAGCGGGCCACCGTGTCGGAGGGGCGCAGGCACCCCCGCAGCCGCCGCGCGACGCCGCCCAGCAGCTCGTCGCCGGCGGGGTGGCCCAGCGAGTCGTTGACCAGCTTGAAGCGGTCCAGGTCCATGAACAGCACGGCGAAGCTCTGCTCGCCGCTGCGCCGCGCGCGGGCCATGGCCTGCCCCAGCCGCTCCATGAAGAACAGCCGGTTGGGGAGCCCGGTGAGGGAGTCGTGCAGCGCGTCGTGCAGGAGCCGCTCCTCCACCCGCTTGCGCTCGGTGACCTCCTCCGCGAACAGGTGCACGGTCTCCGCGGGGAGGTCGGGCTGGTACGTCCAGGCGAGGACGCGCGCGCCCACCCGCACCTCCACGTCGCGCGCGCCCTCGCCGTGCTCCAGGCAGGCGCGCACCAGGTCGGCGTGCGCGGGCGGGAGGAAGCCCGCGGGCCCGGCCAGGCCCAGCTCGCGCAGCAGGCGCTCGGCGGCGGGGTTCAGGTACACCGGGGCGCCGCCGGGGGCGCACTCCAGGATGGGGCTGGGGCTGTTGCGCGGAAAGGCGGCCAGGTGGAGGATCTCCTCCTCCACCCGCCGCCGCTCGGTGACGTCGCGCGCGTTGACCACGATGCCGCCCACCGCCGGGTCGTGGCGCAGGTCGCGCCCGATCCCCTCGAACAGGCGCCAGGAGCCGTCGCGGTGGCGGACGCGGTACTCCAGCGGCCGCCCCCCGCCCGTCTGGGTGTACAGCGTCGCCCCCACGTGGCGGCGGTCGTCCGGGTGGACGCGCGCCAGGGCGCTCCGCCCCACCAGCTCCTCCGGGGCGAAGCCCAGCGCCCGCGCGGCGTTGGGGGTGATGGACCGGACCCGGCCGCCGCCGTCCACCACCAGGATCAGCTCCAGGGTGTGCTCCAGCAGCGCGCGGTGGTACGCCTCGCGCTCGGCCAGCGCGGCGGCGGCGCGGCCCCGCTCGGCCTCGGCCAGGCGGCGCGCCAGCTCGGCCTCCACGCCCGCGGCCGCCCCCTCCAGCAGCTCCAGCTCCTCCGCGCTCCAGGGGCGCGGGCGGGTGTCCATGGCGCACAGGCACCCCACGGGGGTCCCGCACGGCGCCCGCAGCGGGACGGCGGCGTACGCCAGCACCCCCAGCTCCCGCGCCGCGCGCGTCTCCCGGGCGCGGCGGCTGCGGCGCACGTCCTCCAGCTCCAGCCCGCCGTCCTCCTCCATCGCGAGCGGGCAGATCCCCAGCCCGGCGGCCCACTCCCGCTCGGCCGCCCACCCCCCCGGCAGCCCCGCCCCGGCGAGCACCACGTGCCGCTCGCCGTCCGTCAGCGACACCAGCGCGAAGGCGGCGTCCAGCGCCCGCGCCACGAGCGCGGCCTGCCGCGCCAGCGTGGCGTCGCCCGCGGGGTCCTCGCCCTCCAGCGCGCGCAGCAGCCGGGCGCGCTCCGGGTCGCGCGGCGCCTCCGCCCGCACGACGCGGAGCGCCGGGGCCGTGCGCGGGCGCTCCGGGGGGTCCCGCAGGTCGGGCGCCGCGGGCCGCGCGGGGGGCGGCGGAGGTCCGCCCCGGGCGGGGTGGAGCTGGAGGATCTCGGCCATGGGTGTCGCGGAATGCGGGAGGGGCGGGCGGAATGCGAGGCCGCCGGGGCGCCGTGTGGGGAGTTTCGGGGAGTGCGGCGGCAAATTTCGACGCCGGCTGTAAAGAACCTTGGCAACTTCCCGGCCCGCCGTCCGTTCCCGGTGCCCTGGCCGCGCCGCCGGGGCGCCGCTATCCTGTCGGCATGGACACCCCTCCCCCCCGCCGGAGCCGCCCGCCCGTGACCGCAGCCGCCGCCCCCGCGCACCGCCGGGCCTCCCGATGAACCCTGCCGATCCGGAGATCGCGCTCCTCGTGGACGAGTGGCGGCGCTGCGTCACGGAAAAGGACGTGCAGGCCGCCGCGCGGCTCCTGGACGGGGGGTACCGGGGCACGCTGCCCAGCGGCGAGGTGGTCACCCGCGACGCCGAGCTCGCGCTCCTCGCGTCCCCGGCCATGGCGATCGAATCGATCGAGGTCCGGGACCTCCGGACCACCCGGAGCGGGAGCCGGGCGACCGCCGCGGCGCAGCTCGCGATGACGGGCGTGGTCAACGGCGGCAGGTTCCACAACGTCTACCGCGCGGCGTTCGAGTTCCGCAGCACCGGCTCCGGGTGGCGCGCGACCAGCACCCGGCTGGTGGAGGGCGCGAGCGGGCAGGCGCCCCCCGCGCCGCGCGCCCGGGCCCGCTCGGCGGCCGCGTGGCTGAAGCGCCTGCTGCGGCGCGCGGACGCGCCCGCGTCGTTCCAGGAGGCGGCGTACCTTCCCTTCCGGCCGGGGGAGGACTTCGCCCTCCCGCCCTTCGCGCCCGCCCCCGCCCGCGCCGCCTCCGCGGACCAGCTCCCCGTCCCCCCGCGGGAATTGTGGCTGGGCTACAACTACCCCGCCCACGGCGAGGCCCACGTCCGCACCATGCTGGACGTGGCGTACGCGTCGGGGCTCGCGTTCGCGCCCGGCGACCGCATCCTGGACCTGGGCTGCGGCGCCGGGCGGATGATCCGCCACCTGGTGGAGCTGGCCGACACCTGCGAGATCTGGGGGATGGACATCAGCGCCGAGCACGTCTTCTGGTGCCGGGCCAACCTGAGCCCTCCCTTCCACTTCGCCACCAACACCAAGGTCCCGCACCTCCCCTTCGAGGACCGCAGCTTCCGCTTCGTCTACTGCGGCTCGCTGTTCACGCACATCGACGACCTGGCCGACGCGTGGCTCCTGGAGCTGCACCGGATCCTCGCGCCCGACGGCCGGCTGTACGTGACCATCCACGACAGCAGCACCGTCCGGCTGTTCGACGAGGGGAAGTACCCGACCTCGCCGCTCGCCCGCCGCATGCGCACGCAGGAGGTCTACCAGCGGTCCAAGGACTCGCCGGGGATGATCTCCATCGGGCGCGACAACCTGTCGCAGGTGTTCTACGGCACGGAGTTCTTCACCCGGATGGCGGGCTCCATGTTCGAGGTCGTGTCCGTGGTCCCGGAGGCGTACTTCTACCAGACCGCGTTCCTGCTGCGCAGGAAGCGGCCGGGCGCGCCGGGCTGACCGCCGTCCCGCCGACATGGACACCCCTCCCTCCGCCGGGGCCGCTCCCGGGCTCCGCCCCCGCGCCGGCCTCCTGCTCGGCCCGCTCCTGTTCGCCGCAATGCTCCTGGCCCCCGCCCCCGACGGCCTTTCCGCCGCCGGCTGGCGCGCGGCCGCCGTGGGCGCGCTGATGGCCGCGTGGTGGGTCACGGAGGCCGTGCCCATCGCCGCGACGGCGCTCCTCCCCCTGCCGCTCTTCCCGCTGCTGGGCGTGGCGAAGATCGACGCGGCGGCTGCGCCCTACGCCAACCCGCTGATCTTCCTGTTCATGGGCGGGTTCCTGCTCGCCCTGGCGATGCAGCGCTGGGAGCTGCACCGCCGCATCGCGCTGAACGTGATCCGCGCCATGGGGACGCGCCCCGCGCACCTGGTGGGCGGGTTCATGGCGGCCACCGCGCTGATCAGCATGTGGGTGAGCAACACGGCCACGGCGGTGATGATGCTGCCCATCGGCATCTCGGTGACGGAGCTGGTGCTGCCGCGGGGCGGCGAGGCGGGCGAGGAGGAGCGGGGCTTCGCGGCGGCGCTGATGCTGGGGATCGCCTACGCGGCCAGCATCGGCGGGTTCGCCACGCTGATCGGCACGCCGCCCAACGCGCTGCTCGCCGGCTTCGTGCGCGAGACGTACGGCCGCGAGATCGGGTTCGGGGAGTGGATGCTGGTGGGGGTGCCGCTGATGCTGCTGGTGCTGCCGCTCACCTGGCTGCTGCTGGTGCGCGGCGTGTTCCGCATCCGCGCGCCGGAGATCCCCGGCGGCCGGGAGCTGATCGACCGGGAGATCGCGAAGCTGGGGCCGATGTCGCGCCCGGAGTGGACCGTGCTGGCGGTGTTCGGCACCGCGGCGTTGCTCTGGGTGGTGCACCCCTTCCTGCGCGCCTGGGTGCCGGAGGGGGCGCTCTCGGACGCGGGGATCGGGGTGGGGGCGGCGCTGCTGCTCT
>JBFMFL010000067.1:0-27465 GCA_040752145.1 Gemmatimonadota bacterium | reverse complement strand
GGGTGGCCGGGGGGGGGCCGGGGCCCCGCCGCCGGCTCACTCCCGCACGATCACCAGCCCCCCGGCGCTCTGGAGCCGGAACGGCCCGGGGGCGGCCCGCCGCCCGCGTCCCGGCTCGGCGTCGGGCCGGGACGCGCCCACCTCCGTCAGCACCAGCTGCCCGCGCACGCGGCCGGTCTCGTCCGTGAGGGTCCGCACCGCCTCCGGCGGGAGGATCTCGGCGGAGGTGGAGCGGTCGCCCGGGCCGCACGCCTCCGCGCCGGTGGAGGTGATGCGCCGGATCGTCGGCCCCAGCTCCACGCGCGCCGTCCAGCGCTCCGCGCCCAGCGACACCACGCGCAGCTCCGTCCCCGCGAGCTGGAGCCGGACGGGGCCGGTCTGCGTCTCCGGGGCGTTGTCGATGCCGGCGCGCTGCACCCGGTACAGCGTCCCGCCGGCCAGCCCCGGCACCGGGCTCTGGTGGGGGAGGAAGGCGTGCACCGACATCAGCTCCCGGTCGTCCTCGCACCCGGGGCGGATGGGGAGCGCGTTCGCCACCTGCCAGCCGCCCTGGTAGCGCTCCAGCTCCGGCCCGAACACCCGGCGCAGCGACTCGGGCCCGTGGGAGTCGTACAGGTACGCGACGGCGCCGGTGATCTGCCCGTGCAGCTCGCGGGGGATCGTCCGCCCCGTGTCGGCGGCCGGAGCCGCGGCCATGGAGTCCGGCGCCGGCAGCGTGCCGGCGTAGCGCCCGCCGCGCAGCAGCCCGGCCTCGGCGAGGCCCTGGCGGAGCCGGGCCTCCTGGCTGCGCCGCGAGACCGCGGGCGCCCCCCACGGCCCGAAGGCGGAGAGCAGCAGCGTGAGGCCCAGGACGGCGGGGACCAGCAGCAGCACCGGCTCCCTGCGGCTCACCAGGCGGCGGACGCCCTCCGCCGCCAGCACGCCCAGCGCGAGCAGCAGCGCCAGGCGCAGGTAGCGCGACTCCGTCCACCCGTACTGGTCGCGGCGCACCCACACGGCCCACACCGCCAGCGGCAGCAGCACGAGCAGGACCGCGGGGAAGACGCGCACCAGCCGGGCGACGCCGGGGTGCTCGGGGTCGCGCCGCAGCGGCTCCAGCAGCAGCGAGCCCAGGAAGCCGCCGATCCCCGCCAGCAGGATGATGGGCGAGAGGAGGTTCTTGGGCATCTCGCCGGTCGCCACCACCTTGACGGCGTAGGCCAGCAGGATGGCCAGGTACACCACCAGCACCGGCGCGTACAGGTAGCGCCCCAGCAGCCGCACGGGGCGCGGCGCCCGTTCCTCGCCGCCCGCTTCCGCCACCAGCTCCGGGATCCCGCCGGCCACCACCCAGGGCACCAGCGCGAAGAACACGGCGCCGAACAGGTCCTGGTACAGGTGCTCGGGCGTGTCCAGCTCGAACAGCGAGGACACCGCCGCCACCGCCCCGGCGAGCGCCGCGAACAGCGCCAGCCCGTACGCCACCACGCTGGCGATGCGGGAGAGCAGGACGACGTTGAAGCGCCAGAACTCGCGCCGCCGCCGCTCGTGCCCGTCCACGCGCACGGTCGGGACCAGGGAGAGCGCCATGGCCGCCGCGCCCAGCAGCGCGACGAAGCGCAGCGCCTCGGTCTGCCGCTCCGGCTCCACCACCCACCCACCGTAGGCCGCGGCCGCCAGGAGGATGACGGCCGTACCGATCCAGCGCGCGCCCGCACCGATGGCTCCGCGGGCGTGGAGCACGCTGAGCCCGAAGACCGGGAGCAGGGCGAGCGCCGCCGCCGCGGCGATCTTCGCCCATTCGTCCATGCCGTCGGTCCGGCGGAGGGCGACGGAAAAGGAGACGGCGACGAGGAGGCCGAGGACGACCTCCACCGGGGCGAGCGCGAAGGCGCCGGCGGCGTCGCGCGCGTAGGTGCGGACGACCTGGGGGATGCGGGGCACGGGGACCGGGCGGGGAGGGAGACGGAAGCACCGCGGCGGGACCGCGGCAATGTACGCGGCCCCGCCGTGCGCCGTCCAGGACTTTCGCGCGGGCGGGCGCTACCGCCGCCGGCCGCCCAGGAGCCGGTTGGGAGCGAACAGCGCGGCAAGGAAGAGGACGAGCCCCGCCGCGTTGCCGGCCAGCAGCGTGCTGCGCGCACCCTCGGCCATGAACAGCAGCGTGCAGACCACGGCCGCGGTCATCCCGCCGAGCCCCAGGAGCACCCGCCGCACCAGCAGCCCCAGGGTGCGCTCGATGCGGTGGAAGTCGCGCGGGTGGGCGCGCACCCGCAGCTCCTCGCGCTCGGTGCGGCGCACCACGTCCTGGAGGGCGCGCAGCGTCCGCTCGGCCTCCGTCAGCACGCTGCGCGCGACGTCAGCGGGCTCGCCGCCGCCCATGGATGCCATCAGCTCGCCCTTCATCCGCGCCAGCACGGGGCGCACCGAGTCCAGCCCCTGGAACGCCGGGTCGTAGCGGAAGCCGATCCCTTCCAGCAGCGCGGAGGCGCGGAGGAAGTAGACCAGCTCCTCGGGGAGCACCAGCGGCCAGGTGTAGAAGGCGTCCAGGATCTCCTGCACCATCTCCTGCACGCGCCGCTGGCTCAGCTCGCGCGCCCGCTGCACGATCCCCAGGATCTGCGTGGCGGCCTCGCGGATCTCGCCGCGCGACACCTCCGGGTCGATCATCCGCAGCGCGTACATGGAGGCGACCACGCCGTCCACGTCCTCGCGCGCCGCGGCCAGCGACAGCCGGAACAGGTGGTCGCGGGTGGCGCGGTCGATCCGGACCACCATCCCGAAGTCCAGGAACACGATGGTGCCGTCGGCCTCCACCAGGATGTTGCCGGGGTGCGGATCGGCGTGCAGGGTGCCGTCCACCAGCATCATCCGCAGGTACGCCTCGGAGAGCGTCTCCATCATCCGGGGAAAGGACAGGTCCCCGGAGGCGAAGCGCGCGTGCAGGCGGTCCACCTTGGTGCCGTGCACGTACTCGGTCACCAGCACGCGCCGCCGGGTGAACGCCTCCAGCACCCCGGGCGCGCGGATGCGCGGGTCGCCCGCGAAGTGGCGGCGGAACTCCTCGGTGTTGGCGGCCTCGCGCCGCAGGTCCAGCTCCTCGCGGATCCTCTTCTCGAACTCGCGCACCACGGTGGTGAGCGCCCGCACGTGGTGGTTGGGGAACAGGAATTTGACCAGCCGGAGCACGCGGAAGGAGATCTCCAGGTCCAGCGCCACCAGCTCCCGCACGCCGGGGCGCAGCACCTTGACCGCCACCTCGCGCTCCCCCACCCGGGCGCGGTGAACCTGCCCCAGCGACGCCGCGGCGACGGGCTCCCGCTCGAAGCTGGAGAACAGCGCGAGCGCCGGGCGCCCGAACTCCTCCTCGATCACCGCCTCGATCGCCTCGGCCGGGAGCGGCGCGACGGAGTCCTGGAGCCGCGCCACCTCCGACAGGTACGGCTCGGGGACGATGTCGGCGCGGGAGCCGAACACCTGCGCCAGCTTGATGAAGGTGGGCCCCAGCGCGGCGATGGTGTCCGCCAGTTCCCGCGCGCGCTCCCGGTGCTCGTCCAGCGTCCTCCGCCGCCGCGCCCCGAAGACCAGCCAGCGCCTCCTGTCGCGCAGGAACGACAGCACGAACGGGAGCAGCGACGCCAGCACGGTCCACGTCCGCCGCATGCGCCGCAGCGGCCCGGAGGCCGCGGGCTCGGGCGGCGTCAGCCGGTCCAGCGGATCCGGCGCGGGGGGCGGCGGGGGCGCACCCCGCTCACCGGAGGCGGGCGGGGCGTCGTCGAGCGGCGGAGCGGCGGCGATGGACATCGGGCGAGTGTACACGGGAAACGCAAGCCGTTCCCCCGCGCGACCTTGCGGGGGAGCGGCGTCGGCGTCTGTTACCCCCGGCGGCAGGCACCGGTCCCCGAAACGGCAGCCGGCCGTTCGAGCTCCGTGCGCGTGGTCGGGCGCGGGGGTGCTCTCTGGAACACCCCACCCCGGCCACGCCCCGGATTCTTTCCTCCGACCCCCCCCGCACCCTCCCTGCGGCCCTCCCGCCGTCCGCCGCGCTCCGCCGTTCTCCCCCCTTCCCCCGCTTGCGGGGGAGAGGGGGCCGGGGGGTGAGGGGGCCCACCCTCGCGGACGCCAGCACCAGCCCCGCGTGAGGGATGCCGGCCCGAAGGGGCGAGACCGCGCGGCAGTTTGCGCGGGCTCGACTCCGTTGGGCTGCGTTGTTTGCAGCCCTACGGAGCCGCAGCCCGACCCCGCGCCAGCGGGGGCACGCCCAAACCCGCAGTTCACTCCGTAGCAGTACCCTTCTTCCGAGCCACGTACGCCCGGACGTTCGCCTCCAGCACGTTCATGGGGATGGAGCCGCTGCCCAGCACCACGTCGTGGAACTCGCGCACGTCGAAGCGCGGCCCCAGCTCCCGCTCGGCCAGGGTGCGCAGCTCGCGGATCTTGAGCTGCCCCACCTTGTAGGCCAGCGCCTGCCCCGGCCAGGCGATGTAGCGGTCCACCTCGTTGGTGATGTTGAGCAGCGAGAGCCCGGTGTTGGCGGCCATGTAGTCGATGGCCTGCTGCCGCGTCCACCCCTTGTCGTGGATCCCGGTGTCCACCACCAGCCGGCAGGCGCGCCAGGCGTCGTACGTCAGGTGCCCGAAGTAGCTGTACGGGTCCTGGTAGAAGCCCACCTCCCCGCCCAGGCTCTCGGAGTACAGGGCCCACCCCTCCACGAACGCGGTGAAGCCGGCGCTGCGGCGGAAGTTGGGCGCGTCCGGCAGCTCCTGCGCGAGGGCGATCTGCAGGTGGTGCCCCGGGACGGCTTCGTGGAAGGAGAGCGACTCCACCTCGTACAGCGGCCGGCTCCTGAGGTCGTAGGTGTTGACGTAGTAGTTGCCGGCGCGGGTCCCGTCCGGCGAGCCGGGGGAGTAGTACGCCGTGGTGGTGCGCGGCGCGATGTAGTCCGGGATCTGCTTGATGCCGTACGGGTTCCGCGGCAGCCGCCCGAACAGCCTGGGCAGCTCGCCGTCCATGCGCTTCAGCACCAGCGAGGTGTAGCGGAGCAGCGCTTCCGGGGTCCCGGCGTAGAAGCGCGGGTCGGTGCGCAGGAAGCGCACGAACTCCGGGAAGGTGCCGCGGAAGCCGGTGGACTTCATCACCGAGTCCATTGCCGCGCGGATCCGCGCCACCTCGGCGAGCCCGGTCCGGTGCACCTGGTCCGGCGTCAGGTCCAGCGTGGTGTAGCGGCGCACGCGGGCGGCGTAGTACGCGCGCCCGTTGGGAAGCTCGGACGCGCCGATGGTGCGCCGCGCGGCCGGGATGTACTCGCTCGCCATGAACTCGCCGAACTCGCGGTACCCAGGCACCACCGAGGTGGCGACGGCGTCGCGCCCCGCGGCCGCCAGCCGCGCCCGCTCGCCCTCCGGCACGGAGGCCGGGAAGCGGGTGAAGGGCGCGTAGAGCAGGCTCCTGGTGGGATCCGCCACGACGTGCGGCGTGATGGACGCCTCGATCCCCTCCACCGAAGCGCGCGGCAGCACCATCCCGGCGCGGATCCCCTCGCGCATCAGCTCCACCTGCTGGGCGGAGTAGGCGCGGAAGGCGCGCAGCCGGGCGATGTAGTTCTCGTAGTCCTCGACGGTCGCCAGCGGGACGTCGTTGGGCAGCTCGGGGAAGTAGGTGTGGAATCCCTCGCGGTTGGTGATGGGGATGAGGTAGCCGCGGAACTCCGCCTCGGCGACGTCGTCCTCGCGCAGGCGCCGGAACACGTCGTAGTCGAGCGCGTCCTCCGGCGACAGCGAGTCCCGGGGGATGGCGAGCAGGCGCGCCAGCGCGGCGCGGTCCGCCTCCATCATGCGCTGCTGGTCCGCCAGGCCCACGGAGGGGAGCCGGTCGTTGTAGCGCCGGTCGCCGAAGCCGGTGGCGGTGAGCGGGCTCTCGCGCAGGGTGCGCTCCCACTCGTCCGCGAACAGCTGGCGCAGCCGCCCGGTGGCGCCGTTGGGGAGGGCGGCGGGCGCGTCCCGCGGCCCCGGGAGCGTGGGCGGGGTGGACACGGGCTCCTGGCGCGCGGAGGGCGCGCATGCCGCGAGCGCCAGCGTGGCGAGGACGAGGGAAGCTCTCATGCGCGGGTCGGTGGGCGGAGGTTGGGACGGACCGGGCGGAGCGGGACGGGCGAGGACGGAGCGCGCGGCGTCCCCCGCCAAGTTGCCTGCCGGGGACGTGCGACGCAACCCGACGCCGCCGGGAGCGCCGCCCTCGCGCCGCGGCCTTGCCGCAAGGTAGGATCCGCCATACCTTGGACTGCCCTCCGCATCCCGTCCCGTTCGGACCGCCCCCCGGCGGCTCTCCGCTCCCGCATCTCTCCCGTTCCCGACCGAAGCTCCCCGTGCCCATGAGCGCGTCACCTCCGCACGTCTCCGCCCGCGCGTCCAATGCGCCGGGCCTTTCCCGCCGGTCCCGAAGCGTCCGCGACTGGCCCTTCGCCTGGAAGCTGCGCGGCAGCGTCGGCTTCCTGCTGCTGATCGCCGCGCTGGGCGTGGCCGGGATGCTGGTCCCGGCGCGCCGCAACCGCGCGCTGACGCACGAGCTGGCCACGCGCGAGCTGGCCGGGCTGGGGCTGGTGCTCAACATCGATCGCGACGCCTACCAGGCGGTGCTCGGCCTGAACGAGGCGGCGCACGCGCGGGACGCGGCGGGGCGGAAGCGCTGGCTGGACTTCTACGCCGAGAACGCCGGCCAGACCGGGGAGCGGCTCGCGTCGTACCTGGCGCTCGACGGCCTCACGCCCGAGCGCCGCGAGCTCGCGGAGCGGGCGCGGAAGGCGCGCGCGCGTATCGTCTCCCGCGGCGACGCCGTCGCCGCGCGGATCGCCCGCGGCGAGCCGTCCGACGACGCGGCGGCGCACGCGCGCATGGCCGCGCTGGTCGCGGAGCTGGACGGCTTCCGCGAGCACCTGGGCGAGATCGAGGACTCCCATGCCGCGGCCGGCACGGCGCTGACGGCCGAGGCCGACCGGGCCGGCGCCGCCGCGCAGTGGACCGGCGTGCTGTCGCTGGCGGCGCTCCTGCTGGCGGGGCTGGTGATCACCTGGATCGTCGGGCGCGCGGTGACCGGGCCGGTGGAGCGCATGGCGGGGCGGGCGCGGCGGATCGCCGCCGGCGACCTGACGGGCGACGACGTGCGCGCGGCCGGCGCCGACGAGATCGGCCAGATGGCCGAATCGTTCAACCGCATGGCGCGCGACCTCCGCGCAGTGATCGGCCAGATCCAGGGGGCCGGGGTCGCGCTGGAGAGCCACGGGGGCGAGATCTCCACGCTCGCCTGGGAGACCCGCTCGGCGGTGCAGCACCTGGGCTCCGCCGTGGCGCAGATCACCGCGGGCGCCGGGGAGCAGGCGGACTCGGCGCAGCGCGCCTTCGCCCGCATGGAGGAGATCTCCGCCTCGGTGGAGAGCATCGCGGCCGGCGCGGAGCGCATGGCCGTCTCCATCCGCGACTCCGTGGCGGGCGCCCGCCACGGCGGCGAGCGGGTGACGGAGATCGTGCGCGCCACCGAGGAAGCGGGCCGGGTGGTGGAGATGAACACCGGGCAGGTGCGGGAGCTGCGGCGCCACTCGGCGGAGATCGAGGGCTTCGTGGGCACCATCACCGGGATCGCCCGGCAGACCAACCTGCTGGCGCTCAACGCGGCCATCGAGGCGGCCCGCGCCGGCGAGCAGGGCCGGGGCTTCGCCGTGGTGGCCGAGGAGGTCCGCAAGCTCGCCGAGGGCACGGCCCACGCCGCCTCCCGCACCGTGGCGACCGTGGGCGAGATGAAGCGCGGCATCGACGGGGCGGTGGCGGCAATCGAGCGGAGCGCCGCCGAGGTGCAGGGCACCGCCGGGCGGGCGCACCAGGTGGGAGAGGCGCTGGAGGGGATCTTCCAGGCGCTGGAGACGGGCGAGCGCCTGGTCCACGACCTGACCGCCGACACCCGCCGCATCTCCGACCGCGTCTCCGAGACCACGGCCGTGCTCGCGGACGTGGCCGCCGTCGCCGAGGAGAACGCCGCCTCCGCCGAGGAGATGACCGCCCTTGCCGAGCAGCTGGAAGGCACGATGGGCACCGTCGCCGCCCTCGCCGGCTCTTCCGAGCAGGGCGATTCGCCCGGGGACGCCGACTCGGCCGACTCGCTCACCGGCCTCGCCGCCCGCCTGCGTCAGCTGGTGGCCCGCTTCCGCGTGGACGACGCCGACCCCGCCACGGCGGCCGGGCAGGAAGTGGAGAGCGAACCGGTAGGCGCCTGAGGAGCATTGCGGCGGGCCCTCACCCGGCGGCCCTCACCCGGCTCGCTTGAGGCTCGCCACCCTCTCCCAATTCTGGGAGAGGGGGCAACTGCGGACATCGAGGTAGGGCAGGCAGTTGCGTGAGGGATTTCGGCCCGAAGGGGCGAGACCGCGCGGCAGTTTGCGCGGGCTCGACTCCGTTACGCAGCGTAGTTTGCTGCGTTACGGAGCCGCAGCCCGACCCCGGCGCCAGCCGGGGGCACGCCCGAACCTGTCGTTCAGAGTCGTTGCAGAACTACTCCCACTCGATCGTCGCGGGCGGCTTCGACGAGATGTCGTAGCAGACCCGGTTGATCCCGTCCACCTCGTTGATGATGCGGGTGGAGATGCGGGCCAGCACGTCGTGCGGAAACGGGTACCAGTCCGCCGTCATCCCGTCGCGCGAGGTCACGGCGCGCAGCGCGCACACGTTCTCGTACGTCCGCTCGTCGCCCATCACGCCCACGGAGCGCACCGGCAGCAGCACCGCGAACGCCTGCCAGATGTCGTCGTACAGCCCGGCGGCGCGGATCTCCTCCAGGTAGATGGAGTCCGCCTGGCGGAGCACGTCCAGCTCCCGCCGGTCCACCGCGCCCAGCACGCGGATCGCCAGCCCGGGCCCGGGGAACGGGTGCCGCCCCACCATCTCCTCGGGGAGACCCAGCTCGCGCCCCACCTGCCGCACCTCGTCCTTGAACAGCTCGCGCAGCGGCTCGATCAGGGCGAACTTCATCTCCTCCTTGAGCCCGCCCACGTTGTGGTGCGTCTTGATGGTGGCCGAGGGCCCCTTCACCGACAGCGACTCGATCACGTCCGGGTAGAGGGTGCCCTGCACCAGGAACTTCGCGTCGGTGCCCGCCCGCTCGACGGCGTCCTCGAACACGTCGATGAAGGTGTTGCCGATGATCTTGCGCTTGCGCTCCGGGTCCTCCACCCCGGCCAGCCGCTCCAGGAACAGCTGGGAGGCGTCCACAACCTCCAGCTTCATCCCCAGGTGCGCCCGGAAGGTGCGCTCCACCGACTCGCGCTCCCCCTTCCGCAGCAGCCCCGTGTCCACGAACACGTTGGTGAGCTGGTCGCCGATGGCGCGGTGCACCAGCGTGGCCGCCACCGACGAGTCCACCCCGCCGGAGAGCCCGCAGATCACCTGCGCGTCGCCCACCAGCTCGCGGATGCGCGCGATCTCGGCGTCGATGTAGGAGCCCGCCGTCCAGGTGGGCTCGCAGCCGCACACCCCGAAGACGAAGTTGCCGATGATGTCGGAGCCGCGGACGGTGTGCGCCACCTCCACGTGGAACTGCACGCCGTACACGGGGCGGTCCTCCGCCGCGAAGGCGGCCCAGGGAAGCCCCTCGGTGCTGGCCAGGAGGCGGTACCCCGGGGGCGGCTCCACCACGTGGTCGCCGTGGCTCATCCACACCTGCGTGGACTCGCCCGGCGTGAACCCCTCGAAGATCCCCGTGGGGTCCTGCACGGTGACCTGGGCGCGGCCGTACTCGCGCTTGCCGCGCTCCACCACGCCGCCCTCCAAAAAGGTGATGAGCTGCATCCCGTAGCACACGCCCAGCACGGGGACGCCCATGCGCAGCAGCTCCGGCTCGGCGGTGGGCACGTCCTCGCCGTACACGGACGAGGGGCCGCCGGAAAGGACGACCCCCTTGGGCGCCCACTCGCGGATCCACTCCAGCGAGCGGGTGGGGGGATGGATCTCGCAGTAGACGCGCTCCTCGCGGATGCGCCGGGCGATGAGCTGCGTGAACTGCGAGCCGTAGTCGATGATCAGGATGCGATTGGCGTCCACGTCCGCCACGTCTCCGTCTGGGATGGCAGGGGTTTGCGAGCCGGTAAGATAGGGCGCCGGTCCGGGCTGGGAAAGCGACGGGAGCGGTGCGGACCCGAGCGGCGGCGGCCGGGTCCCGGACGGGCGGCGGGAGGGTCCACGAAGCGGTCCCAGCGGCACCATTTTCGCGTCGCGAAATTTTCGCGCAACGGAAACACCCGTGGGCGCCGGTGACGACCTCCGCATGCCTGCCGCCGCCCACACGACGGTGACCGCCCAGCCCCACCGGGCGGTCCACGGCACGCCCCGCGCACCGGTCCGCACGGCCGCTTTCCCCGGCTCTTCCCCCAGCTGTTCGAGGTACCTGCTGTATGCGTGGTGCGCTGTCCCTCTCCACGGTGCCGCTGCTCGCGGCCGCATGCCTCCTCTCCGCCTGCGCGGAGTCCGCCGACCACCTCGACCGCCGCGCCGCGCTCACGCGCACCGCGAGCGCCTTCCTCTCGGAGGAGGCCGCGGCGCAGCCGGCCCCCAGGCCGCCCGCCCCCGCTCCGGCCCGGGCGCCGCGCGACCTGGCGCCGCCCATCATCCGGGGCGTCTACGTCAGCTCGTACGCGATCGCCACGCCGGAGAAGCGCGCGAAGCTGCTGGCCCTGGCGGACAGCACGGAGATCAACACCTTCGTGGTGGACGTCAAGGACGACGACGGGATCCGCTACGTGAGCCGCGACCCGCTGGCGCGGGAGGTCTCGAAGGGGACCATCCCGCTCAGGGACCTCAAGGCGGTGGTGGACACGCTGCGGGCGCACGGCATCCACCCCATCGCCCGGGTGGTGGTGTTCAAGGACCGCTACCTGGCCCCGGCGCGGCCGGAGTGGGCCATCCGCACCCCCGAGGGGAAGCTGTGGATCGACAAGGCGGGGAACCGCTGGATGAGCCCGTGGGACGAGCGGGTGTGGGACTACAACATCCGCGTGGCGGAGGAAGCGGCGCGCGCCGGCTTCCGCGAGATCCAGTTCGACTACGTGCGCTTCCCCGAGGCGTACCGCTCCCTCCCCAAGCAGGTGCACTCCCGCGAGCGCGGCGAGCGCTCCGAGGCCATCGCCGGGTTCCTGAGCGAGGCGCGGCGGCGGCTTCACCCGCTGGGCGTCACCGTCACGGCCGACCTGTTCGGGCTCTCCATGAACGAGGCGGCGGACGTGGGGATCGGGCAGCAGTGGGAGACGCTCTCCGGGATCGCCGACCACCTGCTCCCCATGGTCTACCCGTCGCACTACTTCCCCACGCACCTGCCGGGGATCCGCACCCCCAACCGGCTCCCCTACGAGACGGTGCTCACCTCGGTGGGGATGGGGGTGATCCGCAACCGGCGCATGCAGGCGGCGGGGCACCGGCCGGCGCGCATCGTCCCCTGGATCCAGGGGTTCAGCATGGGGCACCGCTACGGCCCGGAGGAGGCCCGCGCCCAGAAGCGCGCCGTGTACGAGCTGGGGCTGGAGGACTGGATCTTCTGGAACGCCGCGTCCAAGTACGACGCCATCGCCGCCGGCCTGGAGCGGGAGACGGAGCCCCGCGCGAAGCGGTACGACCCGCCGCAGGGCCTGGTGAAGATGGTGGACCGCTTCGACCGCGAGGGCGCGGCCGACGCGCGGGCGCGGCTGTCGGGGGAGGGGGCGCCCGCGGTCGGCGCGAACTGACGGCCGCCGTCCGGACGCGAGAAGGGCCGCCCGACGGGATCGGGCGGCCCTTCGTCGTACGGGGGCGGGGGTACCGCTCCGCTCAGCGCCGGAAGACGTACACGTTCGACTCCTCGAACAGCGGGTCGATCGCCTCCAGGGTGATGGCACCGTTGCGCATCGTCCCCCAGAAATCCAGAGGGCCGTCCAGCCCGCGATCCGAGTCGAAGTGGACGCGGTTCCCCTCCACGGAGTAGATCCCGCGGTCGGTGGACGTTCCCGTCTCGGTGGTGAACCGCCCGTCCTTGGAGACCAGCCGGTACGTGCCGCTGAAGGTGTACGTCTCGTCCTGCTGGTTCAGGGTCAGCGAGACGGTGGTCACCTCGTAACGGGCCTCGTACCGGTTCGTGCCGTCCGTCACCGGGCCGTCGTAGAGGACCGCGGGAAGGGACCGGGCCTGGCCGTTCACCTCGACCGTGGACGCGGTGTAGCTCCCGGCGATCCGGGCGGTCGGGTCCGTGGGGCCGTCGCTGCATCCGGTCGTCAGGACGGTGGCGAAGGCGAGGGCGGTCCAGGCGCGGCGTACTGCGAGCTTCATGGGTTTCCCTGAGAGATAGAGATTCGGCGGGGCTCCGGCCGGCGGGCGAAGGGTCCGGGGCAGGCCGCGGGGAGTGCAGAAACATACGTAGCCCGGACGAGGATTGGAAGGCGGCGGAGCACGCGCCGGCGGGTCCGATATGCGGATGAGGTCCCGCGGAAGCGAAAGCTTGCAATCCCGCCTCGATGCAGACATTCTGAAATTCAGACATCAACCAGGAGGACGCATGTCCAGTGCGGAGCCCATCCGGGTCGGAAAGCGTGGAACGATCGTGCTTCCCGCGGCGCTGCGGCGCCGCTTCGGGATCGAGGAGGGGACGACGGTGCTGGTGGAGGAGCGTGAGGACGGGATCCTGATCCGTCCGGCCGTGGTGCTCCCCGTGGAGACCTACACGCCCGCGCGAAAAGCCGAGTTCCTGCTCACCAACGCGACGGACCCGGCCGAGTACCGCTGGGCGGTGCGGGAGGTGAGAAAGATGGGGCTCGACCCCGACACCGTCCCGCACGAGCCGCCCCCGGGCGACTGACCGTGGACGTCGTCTTCCTGGACGCGAACGTCCTTTTCTCGGCGGCCTACAAGCCCGGGGCGGGCCTGCGCAGGTTCTGGGAGCTGGCGGACGTGGAGCTGGTCACGTCCGCATACGCATCGGAAGAGGCGCGCTCGAACCTGCGGGACGCGGACCAGAGGCACCGGCTAAGGTTCCTGCTGGCCCTGGTGCGGGTGGTGGAGGACTTCGCCGACCTTCCCCTCCCGCCCGAGGTGGAGCTTCCGGCCAAGGACCGCCCGATCCTGGTGGCGGCCATCCGGGCCGGCGCGTCGCACCTGGTCACCGGCGACGTGATGCACTTCGGGAGGTACTTCGGGACGAGGATCGCGGGCGTGCTGGTGCAGAAGCCGGCGGACGTCCTCGCCGGGAGGGCGCTGCTCCCGGGAGCCGGCGAGAGCGACGCCGGCTGATTGAATGACAGCGGGGCGGATCCGGCCGGATCCGCCCCGCTTTGGTGCCCACCGACCGGGGCGACTACAGCCCCAGCTCCGCGGCGACCAGGTCGTCCAGCGTCTCGCGGCGGCGGGCGAGCCTGGCCTGGGAGCCTTCGACGACCACCTCGGCGGGGCGCGGCCGCTGGTTGTAGGTGCTGCTCATGGAGAAGCCGTAGGCGCCCACCGTGCGGATGGCCAGCAGCTCGCCGGGCTCGGGGCGCTCCATCTCGCGGTCGAGCGCAAGGAAGTCGCCGGTCTCGCAGATGGGGCCCACCACGTCGCCGCGGACGGGCTCGCGGCCCTGGAGCTGCACCGCGTCCACGGCGTGCCACCCGGCGTAGTGGCTGGGGCGCAGCAGGTCGTTCATCCCCGCGTCGGTGATGACGAAGCGCTTGCCGCCCCCCTCCTTGAGGTACAGCACCCGGGTCACCAGCGTCCCCGCGTGCCCCACGATGAAGCGGCCGGGCTCCACCACCAGGCGCAGCCCGGCGTCCAGCAGCTCGGGGACCACCACCCCGGCGAACTCGGCCGGCGAGATCCCTTCCTCGCCCGTGTACGAGATCCCGAACCCGCCGCCCAGGTCCACGAACTCCAGCGGCAGCCCCTCGCGCTTGAGGTCGTGCGCCAGGTCCAGCACGTGGTGCAGGGCGCGGCGGTACGGCTCCACCTCCAGGATCTGCGAGCCGATGTGCACGTCGATGCCCCGCACCCAGATCCCCGGGAGCTTGGCGGCGACGCAGTACAGGTTGCGCGCCCGCTCGGCCGCGATGCCGAACTTGGTGGCCGCGTGCCCCGTGCGCGTGTACGCGTGCGGCGTGGGCGACTCGATATTGGGGTTGACCCGCAGCGCCACGGGAGCCCTGCGCCCCGTCGCCTTGGCCAGCTCCGAGAGGGCGCACAGCTCCCCCTCCGACTCCACGTTGAAGGCGTAGATCCCCGCGTCCAGCGCCGCGGCCAGCTCGGCGACCGTCTTCCCCACCCCGCTGAAGAGGATGCGCTCTCCCGGGATCCCGGCCAGCAGCGCCCGCTTCAGCTCGCCGGCGGAAACGATGTCCGCCCCCGCGCCCATCTCCGCGAGGGTGCGCAGCACCGCCAGGTTGCCGTTGGCCTTGACCGAGTAGGCGATCAGGTGCGGCACCGGCGCCAGCGCCCGGTCCAGCTCGCGGAAGCGCTCCCGGATGGCCGTCACCGAGTACACGTACAGCGGGGTGCCCCAGCGGGCGACCAGCTCGGGGATGGACACGTCCTCGCAGAAGAGGACCCCGTTCCGCCGGGGGAAGGCCTCGGTGCGCGCCTGCGGGGGAGCCGAAAGTGTTTCCATGCCGGGGACCGGGGCGGAATTCAGGGATGGGCCGGATCGCCCGTGAAGATAAGCACTTCGCCGCCCGCGGGGCCAGTCTCCGCTCGATTCGCGCGCCGCGCCGCCGGCAAGCACGAGGGGCGTCCGCTTCCTGCGGACGCCCCTCGTCGTTCGGCGGGCCCTCACCCGGCTCGCTTGAGGCTCGCCACCCTCTCCCAGTCCTGGGAGAGGGGACAACTGCGGATCTCGCTGCTACGTCGAAGGTGCGTGAGGGATTTCGGCCCGAAGGGGCGAGACACGCGGGCAGTTTCGCGGGGCTCGACTCCGTTGGCGAGCGTTGTTTGCTCGCCTACGGAGCCGAAGCCCGACCCGGGCGCCAGCCCGGGGCACGCCCAAGCCAGCCGTCAATAAGCCTTGGCCCAGACCGCCTCGACCGTGGACTCGCCGCCGCACACCACGCACGCCGCCGGAGCCTCGGGCGAGCGGAACTCCTCGAAGGGCAGGCAGCGGATGGTGGCCTTGGTCTCCTCCTTGACCCGCGCCTCGCACTCCGCCGAGCCGCACCAGCCGGTGTACACGAACCCGCCCTCGCCGTCCAGGATCTCCCGGAAGCGCGCGTAGTCGGCGACGCCCCGGTGCGAGTTGGCCTCGCGACGGGCACGCGCCCGCTCCAGCAGGAACGCCTGGAACTCGTCCAGCCGCCGCTGCATGGAGCCCAGCACCTCCGCCTCGGGGAGGAACTGCTTGCGGTCCTCGCCCTCGCCGACGACGCGCCGCGCCAGCACCACCTGCTGCTTGGCGATGTCCTTGGGCCCCACCTCGATGCGGAAGGGCACGCCCTTGGTCTCCCACTCGTAGAACTTGGCCCCGGGCGTCAGGTTGTCGCGGTCGTCCACGTGGGTGCGGATGCCCCCCAGCGCCGCCACGATCTCGCGCGTCTTGCCCAGCACCAGCTCGCGCTCCTCGGCCTTGCGGTAGATGGGGACGATCACCACCTGGATGGGCGCCACGCGGGGAGGCATCACCAGCCCCTGGTCGTCGCCGTGCGTCATCACCAGCCCGCCGACCATGCGGGTGGACACGCCCCAGCTGGTGTTCCAGGCGTACTCCTCGGTCCCGGCCTCGCTGGCGAACTTGAGCTCGAACTGCCGCGCGAAGTTCTGCCCCAGGTTGTGCGAGGTGCCGTTCTGGAGCGCGCGGTTGTCCTGCATCATCGCCTCGCACGTGTAGGTGCGCAGCGCCCCCGCGAACTTCTCCGACTCCGACTTGCGCCCGGTGACCACGGGCATGGCCAGGTACTCCTCCATGAACTCGCGGTACACGCCCAGCATCTGCAGCGTCTCGGCCTCCGCCTCCGCCTCGGTGGCGTGGGCGGTGTGACCCTCCTGCCAGAGGAACTCGGTGGTGCGCAAAAAGAGCCGGGTCCGCATCTCCCAGCGGACCACGTTTGCCCACTGGTTGTAGAGCAGCGGCAGGTCGCGGTAGCTCTGCACCCACTTGGAGAACATCTCGTAGATGATGGTCTCCGAGGTGGGCCGCACGATCAGCGGCTCCTCCAGCCGGCTCTCGGGGTCGGGGATCAGCCCGCCGCCCTCCACCGCCTTGAGGCGCGTGTGGGTGACGATCGCCGCCTCCTTGGCGAAGCCCTCCACGTGCTCGGCCTCGCGGGCAAGGAACGACTGGGGGATGAAGAGGGGGAAGTAGGCGTTCTGGTGCCCGGTCTCCCTGAAGCGCTGGTCCAGCCGGTCGCGCATCAGCTCCCACAGCCGGTAGCCGTAGGGGCGGATGACCATGCAGCCGCGCACGGGGGAGTAGTCCGCCAGCTCGGCGCGGAGCACGATCTCGTTGTACCAGGCGCTGAAGTCCTCGGCGCGCGTGGTGAGTGCCTTGTCGTTCGCCATGTCGGTATCTATGGAAGAAGGAGTTCCGGTCGTCGTTCCGTCGGAAGCGTGGCCCTCCCGGTGGAGCCACGCGAGGCACGGACCGCGGCTCGTCCGCCCGCGCCGGCTCGCCGCGAGGGGGCCGGCGCGGGCGTCACGGTCGTGCCAGCTTCTCGATGGGGACCCGGATCTCCTCCCCGCTCGCCATGTCCTTGACCGCCGCCACGCCCTCCGCCACCTCGTCGGGGCCCAGCACCACCACCCGCCGCGCGCCCAGCGCCGAGGCGTTCTTGAACTGCTTGCCCACCCCCTGCGCCTTGAAGCCGTACTCCACCGAGTGCCCCGCGTCGCGCAGGGCGTGCGCCGCGGCGAGCACGGCGCCGCGCTGCTCCGGCCCCACGGCGATCAGGTAGTAGTCCAGCGAGTGCGAGGTGTCGGGGAGGAGGCCGCGGTCGCGCAGCAGCTCGGTGAGCACCACGTCGCCCATGCCGAAGCCGAGCGCGGGCACGTCCACCCCGCCCACGCGCTTCAGCAGGTCGTCGTAGCGCCCGCCCCCGCAGATGGCGCGCAGCTCGCCGCGCACGTCGAACAGCTCGAACACCGTCCCCGTGTAGTAGGCCAGCCCCCGCACGATGGTCAGGTCGAAGCGCACGAAGTCGCCCAGACCCATCGCCTCAAGGTGGGCGAAGAGCTGCGCGCCGCGCTCGATCTCCGGCGCCACGCTCTCGCGCCCGCCGTACGCCTCCCGCACCCCGGCGAAGTCGGTGTGCCGGAAGATGGCGAACACCGCGTCGATGGTCTGCGCGGAGAGCCCGGCCTCGCCGGAGAGCCGGGCGGAGAGTGCTTCCCGCGTCTCCCGCTCCAGCTTGTCCACGATGTTGTAGACCAGCACGAGCTGGTCCTCGGGCACGCCGGCGTCCAGCAGCAGCGCCCGCAGCAGCCGCCGGTCCGAGACCCGCGCGACGAAGTCCTCCGCGGTGAGCCCCAGCACGCGCAGCATGTCCACGGCCGCCGCGATCAGCTCCGCGTCGGCGAGCACGTCCTCCTCGCCGATGATGTCCAGGTTGAGCTGGAAGTGCTCGCGCAACCGCCCGCGCTGCTGCCGCTCGTAGCGGAAGAGCTGCGGCACGGAGAACCACTTCACGGGCTTCCGCATCCCGCCGATGCGCGCGGCCACCATGCGCGCCAGGGTGGGCGTCATCTCGGGCCGGAGCGCCACCTCGCGCCCGCCCTTGTCGGTGAAGTTGTAGAGCTGCTGGACGATCTCGGGCCCCGACTTCTCCACGTACAGGTCCAGCGGCTCCAGCGGAGGCCCGTCGTACTCCTGGAAGCCGTAGCGCCGCGCCACCTCGCGCCACGCGTTCACCACGTGGGCGCGGACGGCGAACTCGTCGGGGTAGAAATCGCGAAAACCGGGTAGTGCGGTGAAGGTAGACATGGCGCGGAATGTAGGCCGGGGACGGCGAGTGCGAAAGTGCGGCAGCCCCCCACCCCCGGCCCCTCCCCCGCAAGCGAGGGAGGGGAGCACAACGAGCAGTTCCCTGCCCCACGAAGACGCCGACCAGGGAGGGTGTGGGGGTGGTCGGAGGAAAGAGTTTGGGGCGTGGCCGGGGCGGGGTGGCATTAACTCTTCCCGGAGACCACCCCCGCCCCGACCGCCGCGCACCACAGCCGGGGCACACGAACGCGAATCCCTCCCCCGCGAGAGCAGGAGAGGGATTCGCGACGCCGACATAACATACCCGCGTCAGAACGAAGGCAGCCCCAGGATCGGCAGGGCGTCGCCGACGGTGTGCACCGAGCCGGTCACCAGGATGGTGCCGTACGGCGCCAGCGTCGTGGCCCGCGAGAGCGCCGCCTCCAGCTCCGGGATCACCCGCACCGGGATGCGCAGGTCGGACGGCAAAGCCGCCGCGACCGCCTCCGGGTCCCAGCGCCGCCCCTCCGGCGCGGTGGGCGCCACGGTGAGGACCGCCGCGTCCACGCGCTCCAGCAGCGGCGGCAGCATCTCGGACCACTCCTTGTCGGCGAGGATCCCCGCCACCAGCACCCGCGGCCGCGGCAGTTCCACCGCGTCGAGGGTCGCGGCGAGCGCGGCCACGCCCGCGGGGTTGTGCGCCACGTCCAGCACCCAGGTGGTGCCGCGGATCTCCTCCACCTGGAAGCGCCCCGGCCAGCGCGCCGCCGCGAAGCCCCGCTCCACCGCGTCCCACGCGGGCCGCAGCTCCGCCGGGAGCAGCGCCAGCAGCTCCGCCGCGAGCGCCGCGTTGCGCGCCTGGTGCTCGCCGACGAGCGGCACGCGAAGCTCGCGCTCGCCCCACGCGTCCGAGCGGAGCCGGAGCGCGGTGCCGGCCGCCGAGAGCCGCACCTCCTCCACCCGCGCCACGAAGTCCAGCGCGAAAAAGGGCGCGCCCACCGCCTGCGCGCGGTCGGCGAGCACGCCGAGGGCGACCGGGTCCGTCTCGCCGGTGATCGCGGGGACGCCCGGCTTCCAGATGCCGGCCTTCTCCCAGGCGATCTCCCCGGGGGTGTCGCCCAGGAACTCCGTGTGGTCGCGGGCCACGTTGGTCACGGCCGCCGCCAGCGGCCGGATGACGTTGGTGGAGTCCAGGCGGCCGCCCAGCCCCACCTCCACCACGGCCAGCTCCACCCCCGCCTCCGCGAAGCACAGGAAGGCGACCGCGGTGGCGGCCTCGAAGAAGGTGGCGCCGGAGGACTCGACCGCCGGCCGCAGGCGCTCCACGCAGGCGGCGAGGAGCGCGCCGTCCACCGGCGCCCCGTCGACGCGGATGCGCTCCGCGAAGCTCACCAGGTGCGGCGAGGTGTACATCCCCACGCGGCGGCCCGGGTGCGCCGCGCGCAGCGCCGACTCGCACAGCGCCGAGACCGAGCCCTTGCCGTTGGTGCCGCCCACGTGCAGGGAACGGAAACGCCGGTGCGGATCCCCCGCACCGGCGAGCATCTCCTCCGTGCGCTCCAGCCCCCAGCGGATCCCGCCGGTGGTGCGGCCGTAGAGCCAGGCGAGGGGGTCGTCCCCGGTCACGCCCCGGCGCCGTTGGCGGACGGCGCCCCGGCGTAGTCCTCCGGCACCGGCAGCCCCAGCATGTGGCGCAGCAGGCGGCCGATCTCGCGCTTCATGGCGCGGCGGTCCACGATCGCGTCCAGCATCCCGTGCTCCAGCAGGAACTCCGAGCGCTGGAAGCCCTCCGGCAGCTCCTGCTTGATCGTCTGCTCGATCACGCGCGGCCCCGCGAAGCCGATCAGCGCCCCCGGCTCCGCCAGGTTGGCGTCGCCCAGCATGGCGTACGACGCCGTCACGCCGCCGGTGGTGGGGTCGGTGAGCACCGAGACGTAGGGGAGCCCCGCCTCGTGGAGCTGCGCCAGCACCGCCGAGGTCTTCGCCATCTGCATCAGCGAGAAGATCCCCTCCATCATCCGCGCCCCGCCCGAGGCCGAGACGATGATGAACGGCGTCCTGCGCTCCAGCGCGCGCAGCCCGGCGCGGGCGATCTTCTCGCCCACCACCGAGCCCATGGACCCGCCGATGAAGGCGAAGTCCATCACCGCCAGGTGCACCGGGATCCCCTCCAGCACCCCCTCGCCGGTGATCACCGCGTCGCCGTGCGAGCTCTTCCGCTCCGCCTGCGCCAGGCGCTCGCGGTACGGCTTCAGGTCCACGAACTCCAGCGGGTCGCCCGAGCGCAGGTTGCGGTCGTGCTCGCGGAAGCTCCCCTCGTCGGTGAAGAGCGCCACGTAGCCGTTGGCCGAGAGCCGGAGGTGGTGCGCGCACTGCGGGCACACGTTCCAGTTCTCCTTGAGCTTCTCCCGGTACAGGATCTCCCCGCAGCTGGGGCACTTCTCCCACACGTTCGCCGGCAGGTCGCGGCGATCCGCTGCCTGCAGGGGCGTCTTGGGCTTACGGAACCAGGCCATAGGAGGGAATCCGGATTCTGGGGGCGGGCGTCATCGTCGGGCCTCGGCCGCGATCCGCTGCACGATCGCCATGGCCAGGATGTTGACGAGGAGGAAGGAGCCCCCGTAGCTGATGAAGGGGAGCGGGATGCCGGTGATGGGCATGATCCCCACCACCATCCCCACGTTGACCAGCACGTGGGCGAACCAGCTCCCGAAGAGACCGAAAGGCACCAGGCTGGCGAACGGGTCGGAGGAGCGCTCCGCGATCCGCACCAGCCGCCAGAAGATCAGGCCGAAGGTGACCAGCACCGCCGCCACCCCGATGAAGCCCCACTCCTCGCCCACCACCGAGAAGATGAAGTCCGTGTGCTGCTCCGGGAGGAAGGCCAGGCGCTTCTGCGTCCCTTCCGTGAAGCCCTTGCCGAACCAACCGCCGCTGCCGATGGCCACGCGCGACTGGATCAGGTTGTACCCCGCCCCGCGCGGGTCCACCGACGGGTCCAGGAACACCAGGAAGCGGTTCTTCTGGTAGGGCTTGAGCGACGCCCACAGCATCCAGGAGACCGTGCCCGCCGCGATGTTCACCAGCACCACCGTGGCCGCCTCGCCCAGGTACACCCGCCAGCGGTAGAGCAGGTACGCCACCAGGACGATCCAGGCGCCCCACACCCACGGGTTGATGGACAGGAACAGCCCCACGGCGGGACTGAGCAGCAGGAAGAGCGTCCGGAGCGGCGTCCCCGCCCAGAACAGCGACCACACCAGGATGGAGCCGAAGACCAGCGCCGTCCCCAGGTCCGGCTGCGCCATGACCAGCACCATGGGGACGCCCACCACCGCCAGCGGCTTCCACAGCGCGAACAGGTTCTGCGGCGGCTCGCGCCACTCCCCCAGCACCCGGGAGAGCATCAGCACCACCGAGATCTTGGCGATCTCCGAGGTCTGCAGGCGCACCGGGCCCACCTGGATCCAGCTCGCCGAGCTCTCCGCCGTCCCCGCCCCGCCGCCGATGGCAAGCGTGAGCAGCAGCAGCACCAGCGCAAAGGCGTAGATGGGCTGCGCCGCCCACTCCAGCCAGGTCACCGGCACCCGCAGCACGAAGGGGATCGCCAGCATGCTCAGCGCGAACCAGAGGAGCTGCTGCTTCCAGATCCCCGTCACCACCTGCGAGGGGACGTCCAGCACCCCGGCGCTGTACACCATGGCGATCCCGAACAGGGAAAGCCCCAGCACCAGAAAGAACAGGAACGGGTCGCCGAGCCGCAGGGCGCGTACGCGCTTGATCGCCATTCAGGACTTCAGGAGAGCGTGCGGTACGCCGAGTACGCCACGAGCCCCGCGGCCGCGGCGTACAGAGCCGCCAGCGGCGAGATCAGCAGGAGCGCCGAGGGCGGCCCCGGCGTCGCGTCCGCCAGCAGGATCAGGTACAGGAGGATGTCGTAGAGCCACTTCCCCGCGAACAGGTAGAAGGCGAGGAAGATCAGCCCGCCGCCCGAGAACACGTCGCGGGTGCGGGACCCCAGGTACCCCACCAGGACCAGCGCCAGCGCGCTCGCCCCGAAGGTGAGGGGGAACACCGCCCCCTCCAGCATCCCCAGCAGGAGCCCCACCCCCGCGGCCCACCCGGGGCGCAGCTGGCGGGCCGCCAGGAGCACGGCCACCACGATCAGGTCCGGGACCAGCAGGCCCAGGCCCAGCCCCACGCGGAGCACGAAGTACAGCACGGCGAGCAGTGCGACCAGCGCCGCAAGTGCCAGGCGCGAGCCGCTCATGGGATCACTCTCCTCGAAGTGTCGGGCGCGGTCTGCGGCTGCGCGGGCGGCGGGGCGGTCACCGCGGGGGTCTCCCGCGGCCGGGGCACCTCGCGGCCCAGGAGCCGCGGGCCCTGCGGGCGCGGCGCCGCCGGGCGAGTGGGGCCGGCCGGGCGCGCCGCGGGCGCGGTCGCCGTGGCGGGGGCCCGCGGGAGCATCGTCGAGTCGGGCGGCGGACCCTCGCGCAGCCGGATCCCCCAGGCGGCCGCCAGGTCGCGGTCCGTCGCGCCGGCCTTGGGCGCGCCCAGCACCAGCACGTGCGTCATCTCCGCCGGCGACACGAAGGGCCGCACCAGGTAGATGCGCTGCCAGCCGCTCGCCTCGTTGGCCGTGTCCACCACCGTGCCGATGGGGATGCCGCGCGGATAGGTCGCCCCGCTCCCGGAGGTCACGATCACCGTGCCCGGCTTGGGCACCGTGTGGAGCGCCGTGGAGGTGAGCGCCAGGAGCTGCTCGCCGCCCCGTCCCTCGTGCGGCGCGAGGATCCCGTACGTTTCCCCGTCCTCCGACACCGCGCTGGCGCGGAAGTTGGGGTTGGTCCAGTTGTTGGCGACCGAGTAGCCGCGGAACACCTGGGTGACGGACCCCACCAGCCCCTGGGCGGTCACGATCGCCGCCCCGGGCTGGACGCCCTCCTCGGTGCCCACCGTGACCATGGAGGTCCCGGGGGCGGCGGCGCCCTCGAAGGGCATCACCTCCGCCGCCACGAACGAGTTGGGGAGCCGCTCCCGCATCCCCAGCAGGCCGCGCAGGCGCCGGTTCTCCGCCGCCAGGCTCGCCTGCCCCACCAGGAAGGCGGCCAGGCTGTCGCGCTCCGCGCGCACCAGGGCCGCGTCGGCGAAGCGGCCCTCGCGGTCCACCGCGCCGCGCTGCATGGCGATGAACGGGTACAGCACGGTCCCCCGGATCGCTCCCGCGGACCCTTCCCGGTACCGGGCCGGGAGGAGGATGAAGAAGAGCGCGAGCCCCGTGAAGATCGACGCGAGGACCAGGTCCCGCTTCCGCCCGCGCTCCCCGCCTCCGCTGAGGTACGGCCTGAACGTGCTCAGGTGGTCAACACTCCGCGATACTTTTCGATGTCGTCGAGGATCCGCCCGGCACCCCGCACCACGCAGGTGAGCGGCTCCTCGTCCACGTGGATGGGGAGGTTGGTCTCGCGCGCGATCAGAACGTCCAGCCCGCGGATCAGCGCCCCCCCGCCCGTCATCACGATCCCCCGGTCCACGATGTCGGAGGCCAGCTCCGGCGGGGTGATCTCCAGCGCCCGCCGCACCGCCTCCACGATGGCCTGGATCGGCTCCTGGATGCACTCCCGGATCTCCTGCGAGTGAACCCGCACCGTCTTGGGGATCCCGGAGACCAGGTCGCGCCCCTTGACGTCCATCTCGCGCTCCTCGCCGGTGCTGAAGGCGGAGCCGATCTGGATCTTCACCGCCTCGGCGGTGGCCTCGCCGATCATCAGGTTGTAGTTCTTGCGCAGAAAGGTGACGATGGCGTTGTCGATCTCGTCGCCCCCCACGCGGATCGACGTGTCGCAGACGATCCCCGAGAGCGCGATCACCGCGATCTCCGTGGTCCCCCCGCCGATGTCGATCACCATGTTGCCGGTGGGCGTCTCCACCGGGAGCCCCACCCCGATCGCCGCCGCCATGGGCTCGGCGACCATGAACACCTCCTTGGCCCCCGCCGCGTGGGCGCTGGAGCGCACCGCGCGCCGCTCCAGCTCCGTGATCCCGGACGGGACGCCCACCACCATGGTGGGCTTGAGCTTCAGGAACCGCTTGGAGGTCACCGTGGTGAGGAAGTAGCGGAGCATCACCTCCGTCACGTCCACGTCCGCGATCACTCCGTCCTTGAGCGGGCGGATGGCGGTGACGCCCTCCGGCGTCCTCCCCAGCATCCGCTTCGCCTCCAGGCCGATCCCCTTGATCTTGTTGGTCGCCTTCTCCATGGCGACCACGGACGGCTCGTTGAGGACGATCCCCTCGCCCTTCACGTAAACGAGCGTATTCGCGGTCCCCAGGTCGACGGCGATGTCGTTGACCGGTATGAAGCTCCCCGTCTTGAGCCAGCGGAAGGCCATCACTTTCTCGCAAAGAAGCTGCGGGCGTCCCCCGCGGGGAGCCGGCAGGGCGTTAAGCCGTGTGAAAACAGGGGTCTACGAAGCCGACTAAAGTATTTCCACACGTCTACGCACGCAAGCCGAGTCGTCCCCCGTGTCCCTCGCGAGTCCGCCGGGCGTGATGCACGCGGCATGCCGCGGCCCGGCGCCGTTTGCGCGCCCCCGCGCCGTCCACGTACCGGGAGCGGGCCGGGGTTGCAGTCCGGCGGCGCAGGGGCTATACTTGCAGGAATGCGGTGTTGGCGGGCGCCCCCGGGGTGAATCGCCGTAGCAAGTGGGGTGCTGCCGCCCCACTTTTTTGTTTTCTATATGGACCGGGGACGGGAGGCGCGCGTGGCGCAGGACGCCCTGACGGCGGAGATCGAGCGGCGCATCGACGAGCTCGGGTTCGAGCTGGTGGAGCTGGAGCGCGTGGGGAGCCGGGCGCGGCCCATCCTCCGCGCCTACATCGACCGCCCCGACTCGCGCCCCGGCGAGCCCGGCGTCTCCCTGGACGACTGCGCCCGCGTGAGCCGCGCCCTGGAGCCGTTCCTGGACGAGCGCGAGGACCTGTCCGACCGCTACGTGCTGGAGGTCTCCTCCCCCGGGGTGGAGCGGCCGCTGGTGCGCCGCCGCGACTGGGAGCGCTTCGCCGGGTCCGAGGTGCGCCTCAAGGGAAAGGCGCCGCTCGCCGGGCGCGACCGCCGGCTGGAGGGGGTCCTCCTGGGGATCTCCGGCGCCGAGGGCGAGGAGCGCGTGCGGCTGAGGCTGGAGAACGGCGAGGAGGTGGAGGTCGCGCTGGCCGAGGTGTCCGGCGCGAACCTGGTATTTCGTTGGTGACGGGCCGCCGCGCGCGGCCCCGCGGGATTCACTGGACATCACCGGCAAGCATCCGGCAATGAACAACGCGACTCAGATCATCGCTGCCTTCCGCGAGATGACGGCGAACAAGTCGATCTCGCGCGACGAGCTCCACGACCTCATCAAGGACGGGATCCTCGCCGCCCTCGCCAAGCGCTACGGCCCCAACGTGGAGGCCGAGATCAACATCGACGAGGCGAGCGGGCGCATCGACATCGTCGTCCTCAAGGAGGTCGTCGCGGAGGTGGAGGATCCCTCCCGCGAGGTGTCGCTGGAAGAGGCGCGCTGGGACGACCCGGAGTTCGAGGTCGGCGACATCCAGGAGGTCCCCGTCGAGTTCGAGCAGTTCGGGCGGAACGCCGTGATGGCGGCCAAGCAGCGCATCCTGCAGCGCGTCCGCGAGGGCGAGCGGCAGAAGATCCGCGACGAGTACGAGGACCGGGTGGGCGAGCTGCTCTCCGGCGAGGTGCAGCAGGTGGAGCGCGGCAAGCTGGTGATCCTGCTGAACCGCTCCCGCGAGGCCGACGCCATCATCCCCTGGAAGGAGCAGAACCCGCGCGAGCGCTTCCGGCAGGGCGAGGCGATCCGCGCCGTGCTCAAGAAGGTGGAGGAGACGCCCAAGGGGCCGCGCCTGATCTTCTCGCGCGCCGACCCGCTCTTCGTGGCCGCGCTCTTCAAGCTGGAGGTCCCCGAGATCCCGCAGGGGATCGTGGAGATCCGCGGCGTGGCCCGCGAGGTGGGCGGCCGCACCAAGCTGGCCGTGTCGTCGCGCGACGAGTCCATCGACCCGGTGGGCGCCTGCGTGGGGCTCAAGGGCTCCCGCGTCCGCGCGGTGGTGCAGGAGCTGGGCGGCGAGCGCATCGACATCGTGCCCTGGCACCCGGACCCCGAGGTGTTCGCCAAGCGCTCCCTGGCCCCGGCCCGCGTCGCCAAGGTGGTCTCCGACTACGAGCGCCGTGTGATGACCGCCATCGTGGACGAGGACCAGCTGTCGCTGGCCATCGGCCGCAACGGGCAGAACGTGCGCCTGGCCTCGCAGCTCATCGGCTGGCAGATCGACCTGTACGGCTCGCGGGAGTGGCTGGAGCGCGGCGCCGACCTGGCCCTGTTCGGCGGCGGGGGCGGCGAGTACGAGTCCACCGACTTCCCGCTCCGCGAGCTGGAGCTGGCGCCGGCCACCCTGGCGGCCCTGGAGGCGGCCGGGTATACTACGTTTTTTGACGTGATCGACCTCGAGCGGGAGGACCTGGTCCGCATCCCCGGCATCGGCGCGGCCGAGGCCGACCGCATCCTCGAGCTCATCGACGAGCTGACGGTGGAGGACGAGGACGGCGCCGGCGAGGAGGCCGCGGTGTCCGAGGAAGAGGAGTCCGCCGCGGAGTGACGCCTCCCCGGGGACGGAACGCGGACGCGCCGGGACGGCCGGCGAGGTCCCCCGAGGACGAGCTGCTCGGCCTCCTGGGGCTCGCGGCCCGCGCCGGCGCAGTGCTCACGGGCACCGACACCGTCCGGCGGGGTATTCGGGACGGGGAGGTGGTTCACGTCGTACTCGCCGCGGACGCCTCTCCCACGCAGCAGCACAAGCTGGTCCCGCTCCTGGAGGCGCGGGGGGTCCCCTTCGGGATCCTCCTCGACCAGGAGCGGCTGGGCGCGGCCCTTGGAAAGGGGCTCGTGTCCGCCGTGGGCCTCACCAACCGAGGCTTCGCCGGGCGCGCCGCCGAACTGGCGGCCGCAATCTCGTCCCCGCAGGAATAAGAGCACAGGAGGAAGCTGGACCATATGCGTGTGTACGAAGTAGCCAAGGAGCTAAACGTCTCCTCCGACGCGCTTGTGCACCTCCTGCGGGAGATGGACATCCCTGTGCGCAGCCACATGACGCCGCTCGGCGACGAGCACGTCGCGCGCCTGCGCGCCCGCCTGGAGCGCGAGCGGCGCCACGGGCACCACTCCACCGAGGAGGCCATCGAGGCCGTGATCGGTGAGGCCGCCGCCGGCCCGCGCCGCCGCCGCCGCCGCCGCGAGGACATGCCCGAGGGCGCGGAGGACCAGGGCGAGGCGCAGCCCGCCGCCGCGGAAGCCGACTCCACCGCGTCGCCCATGGCGGACGCCGCGGAGGCGATCATGGCCGAGGCGGCCATGGACGCAGCCGACCGGGGTGCCAAGCTGGTGACCGAGGGCGGCGACCCGCCGCGCGACCTCACGGTGGTCGTGGAGCCGGCGCCGGTCGCGGAGGCACCCGCCGCCCCCGCGGCGGAGCCCGAGCCGCAGCCCGCCCCGGTGGCCGAAGCCGCGCCGCCGGCCGTGG
>JBFMFL010000066.1:0-27666 GCA_040752145.1 Gemmatimonadota bacterium | reverse complement strand
GGACCCTACACCCCCGCCGGCGCCGGCGCCTCCCGCCTCGCGGGGCGCCGGTTCATGACGTGGACCGCCTCGCCCAGGGCGTGCTTGAAAGCCTCCATCACCCCTTCCGACAGCGTCGGGTGCGGGTGGATGGTGAGGGCCACGTCCTCCGCGGCGGCGACCATCTCCAGGGCGAGGGCGGCCTCGCCCACCAGCTCGCTCGCCTCCGGGCCCACGAGCCCCACGCCCAGCAGCCGCTCCTCGTCCGCGACCACCTTGACGAAGCCGTCCGTGTCGCCCAGCGACATGGCGCGGCCGGAGGCGCCGAACGGGAAGCGGCCCACCCGCACGTCGCGACCCTCCGCGCGCGCCTGCGCCTCCGTCAGGCCGACCGTGGCGATCTCCGGGTCGGTGAAGACGGCGGCGGGGAGCGCGTACCAGTCGCGCCTCACGTTGCGGCCGGCGATCACCTCGGCGGCCAGCTCCGCCTCGCGGAAGGCCTTGTGCGCCAGGTAGGGCCCGCCCGCCACGTCGCCCACCGCGTAGATCCAGGGGACGGAGGTGCGCATCCGGTCGTCCACGGCCACGTGGCCGCGCGCGTCCAGCCGCACCCCGGCCTCCTCCAGCCCCAGCCCGCCCGCGCTGGGGCGGAAGCCCACCGACACCAGCACCCGCTCCGCCTCCAGCACCCGGGTGTCGCCGCCGTGCTCCACCGTGACGGCGGCGCCCCCGCCGCGCGGCTCCCAGCCGAGGGCGCGGGCGCCCAGCAGGACCTCGCCGCCGCGCCGGCGGAAGCGGCGCTCCGCTACGCGCGTCAGGTCGGGGTCCACGCCGGGGAGCAGCCCGTCCGTCGCCTCCAGCACGGCGACGCGCGTCCCCAGCTTCTGGTACATCGTCCCCAGCTCCATCCCGACCACCCCGCCGCCGATCACCACCAGCGAGCCCGGCACCCGCGCGAGCGACACCGCCTCGCGCGCGGTGATCACAAGCTCGCCGTCCGGCTCGAAGCCGGGGAGCGAGGCCAGCCGCGCCCCGGTCGCCACCACCACCGCGTCGCGCGCCTCGTAGCGCTCCACGGTGCCGTCCGCCGCGCGCACCTCCACCCGGCGCGGCCCGGCGATGCGGGCGGTGCCGTACGCGACCTCGCCGCCGTTGCCGCGGATCAGCGTCCCCACGCTCCCGGTGAGGCGCGCCACGATCCCGTCCTTCCACGCCTGCGTCCGCGCGAAGTCCACCACGGGCTCGCCGGAGCGGATTCCCATGGCGTCCGCCCCGCGGATGCGCTCCACCAGCCCCGCGGCGGAGATCAGCGCCTTGCTGGGGATGCACCCCCAGTTCAGGCACACCCCGCCCAGGCTCTCGCGCTCCACGCACAGCACGCTCTTCCCCAGCTGCGCCAGCCGGATCGCCGCCGTGTACCCGCCCGGCCCCCCGCCGATCACGACCACGTCGTAGACCTTGGCGTCCATGCTCCCTCCCGTGTTCAAGAGACCGATCGGTCTCTTCGTGGGCAAAAAAAGGGGCGCCCCGGCCGTCAGGCCCGGACGCGCTCCTCCAGGTACCACTCCAGGTGCTCCGCAGCGCGGCGCGCGTGGACCGGGTCGGCGTACGCCTGCGACAGCGCCACCGCCCCCTCCATGGCCGCCACCAGCACCGTCGCCAGCGCGTCGCCGTCCGTGCCGGGGCGCACCTCGCCGCGGGCGATCCCGTCGGCCACGGTGCGCGCCACCAGCCGCCGCAGCCCGTCCATCGCCCGGCGGGTCCGGTCGCGCAGCGGTGGGTTGGCGTCGTCCGATTCGATCATGGCGTTCATCATGGGGCAGCCGCCGGGGACGGGCGGGTCCTCCGGGAGCGCCGCGAACACGCCCACCAGCGCGCGCAGCCGGTCCACCGCGTGCGCCTTCCCCTCCAGCGCCTCCGCGAAGCGCCGCCCCATCGCGTCCACCGCGTAGTCGAACGCCTCCAGCGCCAGCGCCTCCTTGCTCTGGAAGTGCCGGTAGATGCCGCCCTTCTGGAGCCCCGTGGCCGCCATGACGTCCGCCATGGAGGCCCCCGCGAAGCCCTGCCGGTTGAAGAGCGCCGCCGCCTGGCGGACGATGTTCGCGCGCGTCTGCTCGCCGTTCCTCATCTCCTGCCGTTCCCCGGGTTCGCCTTCGCAAAGAGACCGATCGGTCTCTAATCTGCACTGCGCCGGTCTCCGGGTCAAGCGCGGCGTGCCGCGGCGGGCCGCGCCCTTGCGTCGTGCCGGTGGAGGGGAAGGGGAGCTCAACACTTAGGGCCGCTGGTGTGCCTTGCAGGGGATGGGAGCCGAATCCGACGAGGAGCTGGTGGCGGCCGTGCGCCGGGGGAGCCGCGCCGCGGCGGGCGTCCTGGCCGGCAGGTACCTGCGCGCGTGCAGGGCCGTGGCGCTCGCCGTGACCGGCGAGGTCGCCGGGGCGGAGGACGTGTGCCAGGACGCGTTCGTGTACGCCATGGAGCACATCGACGACTGCCGCCGCCCGGAGCGCTTCGGCGCCTGGCTCTTCCAGATCGCGCGCAGCCGGGCCCGCAACCACGTGCGCGACCAGCGCCCGGACCGGATGCTCGCCCTCGACTCCGTCCCGCTGGCGGACGCCCTGCCGTCGCCGGCCGACGACGCGGAGCGGGCGCAGCTGCGGGAGCGGCTCCTGGCCGCGCTCGCCGAGCTCCCCAGGGACCGGCGCGAGGTGGTGCTGCTGCACGACCTGGAGGGGTGGACCCACCGGGAGATCGCGGAGCGGCTGGAGCTTCCCCCGGGGACCGTGCGGTCGCACCTGCACCACGCGCGGCGGCGGCTCCGCGGCCTGCTGGGGAACCTGAAGGGAGAGGAAGGATGAACGACGACCGGATCGACCTGTCCGCGCTGGACCCGGCGCGGGACGGAGGGCGCTGGGACGAGGCGGTGCAGCGGACGATGCAGCGGGTGGAGGCCGTGCTCCTCGCCCGCGCGCAGCGGGACGACCCGTTCTCCCTGATCGCCCGGTGGCGGCGTCCGGTGCTCGCGGCCGTGGCGGCCGTGGTGGTGGTGGTGCTCCCCGCCGAGTGGGCGCTGGAGCGGCGCGAGGAGGGGATGGAGCGGGCGCGGTCGCTGGCCCGGCTCTCCGGCGAGGCGCTCCGCGGCGGGCGGCCCCCCACGGGCGCGGAGCTGCTGGGCACCGTGTCGCCCTGGAGGCTGCGCTGATGCGCCGGCCGCGCGCGGTGGCCACGCTCCTCCTGGCCCTCACCTTCGTGTCCGGGGGCATGGCCGGCATGGCGGTGGAGGAGGCGCTGGGGCTGGACTGGTTCGACTTCCTGGACGAGGACGAGCGCCGCGACGACCGCCTGCTGGACGGGATCGGCCTGTCCGCGCCGCAGCGGGAGCAGGTGGACCGCATCCTGGGGCGGCAGGAGGAGCGGCTGGAGGAGTACTGGGACGCGCGCCTCCCCGAGATGCAGGCGATCGCGGCCGGCTCGTACGACGAGATCCGCGCGGTGCTGACGCCCCGGCAGCGGGCCGTCTTCGACCGGCGTGTGGAGGCGCGGGGCGCCCGCGCGGCGGAGGCGCCCGGGGACTGACCCGCGCCTCCGGAGGGCCGTTCAAATCGACAGCAAGGCGCCGCCCACCGGGAACGGACGCGGGCGCCGTCAGGAAAAAAGGAGCAGAGATGGGTGACGAAGCTGGACTGATGCGGCTGGGCGCCGGCGTCTTCGCGGCGATCATCGGGGTCGGCGCGGTGGCCTGGGGGACCGGCGCGGGAGACGGCGCCGCGAAGGGCAAGGACGAGCCCGCGGCCCGCGCCGCCGGGGCGGCCCCGGCCGTCGCGGCGAGCGCGGACCCGCCCCGGGAGGCCGCGGACGCAGCCGCCTGCCGGGTGGCGGCCCCGGCCGCGCCGCTCCCGGACGAGGTGCACGAGGCCAGCGGGCTGGCGCTGGGCCGGCGCGACGCCGGGGTCCTCTGGACGCACGCGGACAGCGGGGAGCCGCAGGTGCTCGCCGTGTCCCTGGACGGCACCGTCCGCGGGACGGTGCGCGTGGCCGGGGCGGAGGTGGAGGACTGGGAGGACGTCGCCGCCGGACCGTGCGCCGCGGGGTCGTGCCTGTACGTGGGCGACATCGGCGACAACGACGCGTCGCGCCCGCGGATCACCGTGTACCGCTTCCCGGAGCCCGACCCCGCGGCCGGCGCGAGCGCCCCGGCCGCGGCGCTCCACGCCACCTACCCGGACGGCCCGCAGGACGCGGAGGCGCTGTTCGTGGACCGGACGGGGCGGATCCACGTGGTCACCAAGGGGGAGTCGGGGCCGGTGGCGGTCTACCGCTTCCCGGAGTCGCCCCGGCCCGGCGCGGTCTCCCGCCTGGAGCGGCTCGCGGAGCTGAGCCCCGGCAAGGTGGGGAGGTCGGACCGCATCACCGGCGCCTCCGCCTCGCCCGACGGGCGGTGGGTGGCGCTGCGGACGCTGAAGGCGGTCTCGTTCCATCCCCCGGAAGCCCTCACGACGGCCGGGGGCGGCGGGGGCGAGCCGGCGCGCTTCGACCTGGGCGCCGCGGGCGAGGCGCAGGGGGAGGGGATCGCCCTGGGCGCGGACGGCGCGGTCTACCTGGCCAGCGAGGGCGGCAAGAAGAAGGACCCGGCGGTCCTGACCCGCGTCGCCTGCCCGCTCCCGCGGTGAGGCGCCGCGGCTACTTCCGCGAGGCGATCCAGCGGTCCACCGCCTCGCGCAGCATGGGGAGGGTGACTGCGCCGCGCCCGAGCACGGCGTCGTGGAAGTCGCGCACGTCGAACCTGTCGCCCAGCTCGCGCTCGGCGCGCTCGCGCAGCGCGAAGATCTCCAGGCCGCCGGTGTCGTAGGCGGTGAGCTGGCCGGGGAGCACGGCGATGCGGTCCACCATGCTCTCCGCCTCCTCGCGCCCGCGCCCGGCCTCCATGATGTAGCGCACGGCCTGCTCGCGCGTCCACCCCAGCACGTGGATCCCCGGGTCCACCACCATCCCCCGCGCCGGCCAGATCCGCCGGGTGATGCGGGCGCCGGGGACGGTGTACAGCCCCATCTCCTCCGCCAGCGCCTCCGAGTAGCGCGCCCACCCCTCCACGAAGGCGCCGCTGGTCACCAGGCTCGCCAGGCCGTGCGCGCCGGGGAGCTCCTGCGCCAGCGCGATCTGCAGGTGGTGCCCGGGATAGGTCTCGTGGAAGGCGGTCACCTCGGCGACCGCGCGGGGCTTCCGCTCCGGCCGGTACAGGTTGATGCGGTAGACGGCGGGGCGGCTCCCGTCCTCCGCGGCCGGCGAGTACTGGTCCGATGCGCTCCGCTCCAGGAAGGCGGGGTGCGGCTGGATCTCCACCTCGGCGCGGGGCAGGGTCCGGAACCAGCGGGGCGCCGCCGCCCGGCCGCGCGCCACCGCGTCGCGCGAGAACGCCAGGAGCTCGTCGCGGCTCCCGAAGCGCGTGGAGCTGTCCGCCCGGATCCGCGCCAGCACGGCCTGCAGGTCGCCGGAGCCGTACGCCTCGCGCCCCAGCGCCTCCGCCTCGGCGCGGTTGCGGGCGACGCGGGCGCGGCCCAGCTCCGCCGTCTCCTCAGGGGCGCGGTCCAGCGTGGTGTAGCCCCGGAACAGGGCCCGGTAGCACGCCGCGCCGTCGGGGTTGGCGGACACGCCCGCGGCCTCGCGGGCGGCGGCGCGGTACTCGCCGCGCAGGTAGTCGCGGTAGCGGCGGACGGCGGGGGCCAGCTCCCCCTCCAGCAGCGCGCGCCAGGCGGCGCGGAACTCCGGGGCGGAGTCGCGCCGCGCCGGGCCCCAGAAGGGCGACTCCTCCGTGGGCGTGGCGAGCAGCGCGTCCAGCTGGCCGATGACCAGCTCCACGCTGCGGCGCGGCGTAGTGTAGCCCAGCCGCACCCCCTCGCGCAGGTTGGCGACCTCGGTGTCCAGGTAGCGCGGCACCTTCCGCCAGCGGGCCAGCGCCTGTCCGCGCAGCTCCGGCGTCCCCACCGGCTGCGTGCCGGCCAGCTCGGCGAAGTCGGCCTGCCACCCCGTCAGCTGGCTCACCGGCCACAGCTCCTGCCGGCAGACGCGCCGCCCGCGCGCGGCCTCCAGCGCCTCGCGCAGCATCCCCAGCGTCACCCACTCCGGCCGCCCCCAGAGCGCCCCGGCGTCCATGCGGGCCACCAAAGCCGCCCAGGCGTCCTGCCGCGCCTCCCACTCGCGCCGCGCCGCCGGCGAGTTGTCGCTCAGCCCGTCGTGCCGGGCGACGGTCATCCCGCTCGCCTCCGCGCTCTCCGGGAAGCGCGCCACGTACTCGCGCACGTACTCGTCGGCCAGGGCGGTGACGCGCGCGGCGAGCGAGTCGGCGGCGCTCGACTGCGCGGCCTGGGCGCGTCCGGCGGCCGGGAGCGCGACGAGCAGGAGGAGCGCGGCTGCGGCGGCGCGGAGGGGCATGCGGGGGGGGCTCCGGGTGCGTGCTGCGGGGAAGGGGAGCGGCGGACGCGGTCAAAGTGCGGCGGGCCCCGCGCCGCGGGCAAGCCCGGCGCGGCTCAGCCCCGGGCGCGCCGCCTCCGGAGCCGGGCCACCCGGTGCGCGTACGCCACCGCCGCCAGGGCGATCACCGCCCAGGTGAGGTATCCCAGGTAGCGGTCCACCTCGCCGAACAGCGCCCCCAGCGCCCGACCCGCCCAGGCGAGCGCCGCGGTCCAGGCCAGCGTCCCCGCGGCCGAGTACAGGAGGAAGGGGAGCAGCGGCATGCGCGCGAAGCCCGCCGGCACGGAGATCAGCGTCCTGACCACCGGGAGCAGCCTCCCCGCCAGCACCCCCACGCGGCCGTGCCGCTCGAAGAACGCGCGCGCCCGGTGTACGTCCTCCGGGTCCATCGCCAGCCACACGCCGTGCCGCTCCACCCAGCCGCACAGCCGGTCCTCGTCGACGCGGCGCCCCACCCAGTACCAGAGCAGCGCGCCCGCCAGCGAGCCGGCGGTGCCCGCCGCGACGGCCCCGGCGAAGCTCATCCCGCCCTGCACGGACAGGTACCCGGCCAGCGGCATGATCACCTCGGAGGGGATGGGCGGGAAGACGTTCTCCAGGAACATGAGCAGCCCCACCCCGAACACCCCCATCGACCGGATCGCCCCGATGATCCAGCTCTCCATGTGCGTTCTCCTCCGCCTCTTGAACGGCTTATTGACGGCTCTGAACTGCGGGTGTGGGCGTGCCCCTCGCTGGCGCTCGGGTCGGGCTGCGCGCGGAGTAACGCACGATACGACCGTGCGTAACTCCGCCGAGCCCCCGCGAAACTGCCCGCGGGGTCTCGGCCCTGCCGGGCGCGCATCCCTCACGCGACGGCGGGCCCCCTCCCCCCGGCAGCACTGCTCGGCGCCCGGTCCGCGCGGGTCCCGCTTGGCGCCGCACGGGAGCGAGGACCGTGCCGGGCGGGGTTGCGCGTCCGGCGGCGGGCGGGTAGATCGGGGGGCGGGCCGGGAACCCCAACGGGAGGCGAGGATGCGGGTGCTGCTGGCGGGTGCGACGGGGTACGTGGGGAGCGCGGCGGCGGAGGCGCTGCGCGCGGCGGGGCACGAGGTGCTGGGCCTCGCGCGCTCGGACGAGGCGGCGGCGAGGCTGGAGGCGGCGGGGCTCGCGGCGCGCCGGGGCGACCTGGCGGAGCCCGGGTCCGTCGCCGGCGCGGTCGCGGAGGCCGAGGCGGTGGTCCACGCGGCTGCCCTCGTGGGGGACGCGGACGCGGCGGCCACGGAGGCGATGCTGCGGATGCTGGAGGGGACGGGGAGGGCGTTCGTCTACACCAGCGGCGCCTGGGTGCTGGGGAGCACCGGCGACGCCGTGGCCGACGAGGACGCGCCCACGAATGCCGCGGAGCTGGTGGCGTGGCGGCCGGCGGTGGAGCGCGCGGTGCTCGCGGCGGCGGAGCGCGGGGTGCGCGCCGTGGTGCTGCGGCCGACGGTGGTGTACGGGCGCGGCGGGGGCACCCCGGCGTCGCTGGTCCGCTCCGCGCGGCGCAAGGGCGTGGTGCGCTACGTGGGCGACGGGGCGCAGCGCTGGCCGTTCGTTCACGTGGACGACCTGGCGGAGCTGTACGCGCGGGCGCTCGGCGCGCCGCCCGGCACGCTCCTCAACGCCTCCGCCGGACCGTCCGTCCCCGCGCGCGAGGTGGCGGAAGCCGCCGCGGCGGCGAACGGCGCCCGCGCGGAGGCGTGGCCGCTCGAAGCCGCGCGCGCCACCCTGGGCGCCTACGCCGACGCGCTGGCGCTCGACCAGCAGGTCTCGGCCGAGCGTGCGCGGCGCCTGCTCGGCTGGGAGCCGCGGCGGCCGGACGTGCTGTGGGAGCTGCGGGAGGGTTCCTATGCGGCGGACGGGGACGGGACGTCGGGCGGTCGCTGACGCGGGCCGGCAGCGCCACTGCGACGGCGCCCCCTCTCCCGCTTGCGGGGGGAGGGGGCCCGGTCGCCCGGGATCAGCCGTCGGCCAGCGAGAGATAGAAGAAGGTGGCGTCGCAGGGCGCGCCGTCCGGCATCAGGGCGTAGCCCGGCACCACGCCCACCCGGGTCCAGCCCAGCCGCTCGTACAGGCGCTCGGCGTCGCTCCCGGTGACGGTGTCCAGCACCAGCAGCGTCCTCCCCTCCTCGCGCGCCGCTTCCGCCGCGGCGCGCATCAGCAGCCCGCCGAGCCCCCGCCTCCGCGCCGAGCGGCGCACCAGCATCTTGGCGACCTCCGCGCGGTGCGGCTGGTTCTCGGGTAGATCGAGCAGCACCTGCACGGTGCCCGCGATCCCGCCGCTCTCCCGGTCCTCCGCGACGAGGAGCACCCGCTCCCCGGCCGCGATCCCCTCCGCGACGTCCCTCCAGAACGCCTCCGCCTTTTCCGGGGAGAGCGGCGCCATGAAGCTGACGGACGCGCCGCCCTCCACGCAGTCCACCAGGACCGCGGCCAGCTCGGCGGCGCGCGCATTCGCCTCCCGCGCGTCGAGCCGCCGCACGGCGAACGGCCCGGTCACGACCCGCTCCTCCGCAGGGCGCCGCCCGCGCCCGGCGCCGGGTCCGCCGCCAGGGCGACGACGTAGCGCGTCGCCCGGCCGCCCGGGTTGCGGAAGACGATGTGGCCCTCCACGCTCATCACCAGGCAGTCCCCCGCGTCGAGCGCGTGCGTGGCCCCGCCGACGGACAGCTCCAGCCGCCCCTCCAGCACCCACACCTGCTGGCTGATGCCCACGGCGCGCGGCCCCGCCGAGTCGTAGACGACGCGGGCGCCGGCCGGCAGCTCCACCTCCACCAGCTCGACGGGCGACGGGAAGCCGGGCGGCGACAGGTTGCGGCGCACGTAGCCCGTCTCCGGGTCGCGCCACGCGGCCTGCTCCGCGCGCCGCGACACGGGCGGGGCGTCGGCGCGCTCCCCGTCCGCGAACAGCGAGGCGAGGGTCACGCCCAGGCCCGCCGCGAGCCGGTCGAGCACCGCGGCGGTGGGGCTGCTCTCGCCGCGCTCCACCAGCGAGATCATGGAGCGGCTCACGCCCGCGCGCTCGGCCAGCGCGTCCAGGGTGAGGCCCCGGTCGGCGCGGAGGCCGCGCAGCCGCGCGGCGAGGCGCGCGTGGACGTCCGTCGGGATCGTTTCCATGATGTTAGAATGCGCGTCCGGAATACCGGAGTCAAGCCCGTCGTCGCACGATGTCGAAATCGCCGCGCGCCGTTCGACGTGCAGGTGAAGAGGGGAAACCGGGTGCCGGCCCGAAGCCGGCAGACCCATCCACGCGCACCAGGGAGAACACCATGGCCAGCCGGATCTTCGTCAACCTGCCCGTCAAGGACCTGAACCGCTCGGTCGAGTTCTTCACGCGGCTCGGCTACACCTTCAATCCGCAGTTCACCGACGAGAACGCCACCTGCATGATCATCGGCGAGAACATCTACGCCATGCTGCTGGTGGAGGACTACTTCCGCACCTTCACGGACCGCGAGATCGTCGACGCGCACAAGGGGGTGGAGACGATCATCGCGCTGGCGCTGGACAGCCGCGAGCAGGTGGACGAGCAGGTCGCGAAGGCGCGCGCCGCCGGCGGGACCGTCCCGCGCGAGCCGCAGGACTACGGCTTCATGTACCAGCACGCCTTCCAGGACCCGGACGGGCACCTGTGGGAGGTGTTCCACATGGCCGCGGACGCGGTGCCGGAACACCAGGGGGCCGCGGCCGCCGCCTCGTAGCGTCCGTTCGCTGTCATTCGCCTGCTTCGGCGATCTCGCGCTGTAGCACCGCCAGAAACGAGACCGCGGTCGGCGACGCATCGGTACCGTGCCAGGCGGCCGCGAGGCGGAACCGTGTGTCCACGCCCCGGAGCGGCCGGAAGATCACGCCCTCGCGCGATACGCGTTCCGCCGATCGGGGCACCAGGGTGACCCCGAGACCGGCGCTCACCAGAGCGACGACCGCGTCGAGCTGTCGCGCCACCTGACGCACCTGCGGCGTGATCCCCGCGGCGGCGCAGGCGGCGACCACCGTTTCGCGGAGGGGGCTCCGCAGCTTCGCCGGAAGGAGAACCCACGGATCGGTGGCGAGCGCCGCCAGGTCGACCTCGGCATCCGCCGCGAGGCGGTGGCCGGCCGGCAGCGCGGCGACGAGCGGCTCCTCGACGATCAGGACGCTCTCGATCTCAACGGACGGCGGAGGGGGGCCGATACCGACGTCCAGCCTTCGCGCGGCCAGGCCGGCCGCCTGCTGCGCGGGCAGCCGCTCGACGAGCGACACCTCCACCGCCGGGTACTCGGTTTGAAACACGCGCAGGACGCTCGGCAGGACCCCCCAGAGCGCCGCATCCACGTAGCCGATCCGCAGCCGCCCCTCCTCTCCGGCGGCGGCCCTCCGCGCCATCGTGGCCGCCAGCTCCGCCTGCGCCAGTGTGCGGCGTGCCTCGACCAGAAAGAGCCGACCGGGTGCGGTGAGTTCGACGTGCCGCTTCGTGCGGGTGAGGAGTTCAACCCCGAGCTTCGCCTCCAGGCGCTTGATCTGCTGGCTGAGCGCCGGCTGCGCGACCCGCAGGCGCGCCGCAGCCCGACCGAAGTGAAGCTCTTCGGCGACGGCGACGAAGTACCTCAGGTGCCGAAGTTCCATCCGCCGCTCCCGTGATCGGCGTCTCAGCGTGGTGATAACGTGGCGTTATCAGACGAGCGCGACAAAGTCTTGGACGTGCAAGAAAATCGCCGCGATATTTGTCGAGTCGAATACGGAACAACCACCGGAGTGCCGATCATGCCGTCTGCCGACACGAACCTCTTCTTCCTTGGGGCCGCGCTCCTGCTCGCCCTCACGCCGGGCCCGGACAACCTCTTCGTGCTGATGCAGAGCGCGTCCGCAGGGCGGAAGGCCGGCATCCTCGTGGTGCTGGGACTCTGCACGGGGCTGCTCGTCCATACCACTGCGGTCACGCTCGGACTCGCCGCTCTCTTCGCGGCGTCGGCGGCGGCGTTCACCGTGCTGAAGTTCGCGGGTGCGGGCTATCTGGCCTACCTGGCCTGGCAGGCGTTTCGTGCACCGGCCGGGATGCAGGCGGAGGGGGACCGCGCCGCGGCTTCGGCGGGGCAGCTCTACCTGCGCGGCATCGTGATGAACCTGACGAACCCGAAGGTGGTGCTGTTCTTCCTGGCGTTCCTGCCGCAGTTCGTCCGTCCTGAAGCAGGTCGCGTCGGCGTTCAGCTGGCCTGGTTCGGGCTGCTCTTCATCGTCGCCACGATGCTGGCCTTCAGCGCGCTCGCCTTCCTGGCAGGCTACTTCGGGGAGAAGCTACGGCGCTCCGAGCGTGCCCAGCGGTGCCTGAACCGCGCGGCTGCCTTCGTGTTCGGTGGCCTCGCGCTGAAGCTGGTGACTTCCACGCGCTGAGTAGGCCACGCGCCGCGGGGCGGCAGATCCCCGAACGCGAGAGCCCCCGGGCGGCGTGGCCGCGCGGGGGCTCTCGTCCTTTGCAGGGCTTCGTCCCGACGCCCCCCGGCGCCTCAGAACAGCGCCAGGAGCCGCGCCGGGCCGCCGGTGGCGCCCGCGTGCTTGGGCCCGCCCACCACCAGCACCGCGCCCGCAGGGGGCACCCGCCCCAGGCTGGCGACGTTCTCCAGCCCGTACTTCCCCGCGGGGAGGAACACCCGGTGCGCTTCGTAGCCCGAGGAAGCCCCGACGTCCAGGCTGAGCGTGTCGGAGGCGGCGCCCGCCACGTCGCGCTCCTCCACCAGGAAGCGCGCCGCCTCCGGGCTCCAGCCGGGGGAGTGCAGCGTCCCCGCGGCGTCGGCGTTCAGGAAGCGGCCGGGCTCCGCCAGGCGCGACTCCCACCCGGAGTGCATGGCCACCACCGCGCCCCGCGGGATGCGGCCGTGGCGCCGCTCCCAGGCCAGCAGGTCGTCCACCGTCACCATCGCGTCGTCGTCGCGGCCGGCGCGCTCCACGATGGAGACCACCGCCAGCGGGGCCACCAGGCTCGCCGCCGGGAGCGCGTCGGCAGTGGCGCCCCCGGCGGAGAAGTGGGCGGGCGCGTCCAGGTGCGTGCCGGTGTGCTCCACGAAGCGCAGCTCGGCGGAGGCGTAGCCGTCCTGCTCCACAGTCGCCAGGGAGCGCGCGCGGAACTGGGGGTAGCCGGGGAACACCGGGAACTCCGGCGTGAGCACGTGCGTCAGGTCGCGCACGCGCCGCAGCCGCGCCAGCGCCTCGGGGGGGACGGCGAGCGCCGGGGCGTCGTCCCACGGCGCGTGGTCGTCGGCCGGGGCGGGACCGGCGTGGGGAGCGTCGGCCAGGACGGACCGGACGATCTCCGGAGAGCACATGCACTTCCCCCTGTCTCGCGGGCGCGGGCGGTGGCCGCGCCCCGGACGGGGCGCGGCGGCGAAAGCCCGAATTGTCGCGGAAAGGGGCCCGGCCGACAAGCCGGGGAGGGTCAGGGTAGTGGGTCAGTTTGATTGTGACGATGTGCGGAAGCCAGAAAGAGAGAGGGGGCGCCCCGGTTCGGCGCCCCCTCTCTCGTCTTACCGGCCGTCCAGCAGGCCCAGCAGGTCGTGAACCGCCACACCCGGTCGGTCAGCCTCGCGGCCATGGCCGGGGTAATGTGCATCCCGCCCCGCTTCTTGGCGAGCGTCTGGTGCGGGCGGCAGTAGTTGTAGAACATCGCGTGCAGCGCGACCGCATACAGGTGGTACTCTACCTACTTGGAGAACACGTTGGTCAGCCCCGTGAAGCGCCGCATCTGCATCCGCATGGTGAGGTTCTGGCGCTCTACATGCGACGTGGTGATATCCGCGCGGTCCGGCTTCCCCATGATGGGCACCTTCTGCGCATGACGTAGACCGGCGGGGAGTACCGGCGGGTGCGGTCCAACTCCGGGCCCGGCCCGTACACCTTCACAAGCTGCGCATAGTCTACCTTCGCCCATACGAAAGCATCCTCCACCGCGCGCAGGTACAGCTTGAGCCCGTCGCTCGTAAGCTGCCCCCGGTTGGAAAGCCGGTCCTCCAGATCCTCCACAAACTCTTTGCAGGTTGGCGCGTCCCGGTCGCCCACCCGGTACGCCACAAGCAGCCTGGAGTCCTGGCAGAGCGCCGTCCACGTCCAGCAGTCGCCGTGCCCTTCCGCCTTCTTCTCCGGAGTCGTGTTCTTCTCCTTGGAGTGGCAGAAGGCCCAGATCTCATCCATCTGTACGCGTTTGCACGCCACGTCCCGCGTGAAGCGGTCGTGGTAGTTCTTGCAGTGCGCCCACGATCTTGAGCAGCCCCGCAACCGTGTTCTTGCTGGTGCCGGTGAGCCGCGCAGCAGCGCGGAGAGAGTTGCCCTCGCAGAGGGCCCGCAGGATCGAGGCGCGGGTGTCGTTGGCGAGTACGTTCATGCGTTACAATGTGCTTTAACGCTCAAGCATACAAGTGTTTTGATGCTGCAACTGGATGCCTTGTGTTTTTGTAGGGTATACGCGAATATCAGGCAGTTTCGGACTTTGTTCGACGCGTACTAATTTCTGTAATGGCTACGTATACGTTCCCCGATTGGTTTCCCGCAGGCTGCCCTGCGGCCTCCGTTCCCGATGCTACGGGTACGGCTTTTCGTATTGTTGCTGGCGGGACTCTCAGTAACGACGATTTCAGGTCCCACCGCGAACTCGGGATCCCCGTGCGGGACCCCTGCCTGGCTTGCGGAGTGTCGGTGTACGACACGTTTGAGCACGCCTGCCACCGCCTCAAGTTGACCCCGCGACTCGGCAATGCAATTGCAGGAGGAACGCTAGACGCTTCAGCTGGGAAGGCGACGCCTCCCAATGCGAGAGGGCACATCGAGTGGTGGCCTTATGAGCAGGCGCAGCGACGCCTCTACTTTGGGGAGCCAGCACCATGCCCCTGATGATCCCTGTTCGTGAGGAATTGCCGGCAGATTTGCTGCCAACTCCGCTCCCCTATGTGCGGGTGCTCTACGAGGCGGAGTTTCCGATCGTCTATGTCTCAAAGACGAGCCACGGGCAACCGCTTCTCGCCTACGTTTCTGATGCCACGACAGAGGGACTGTTTACGCTTCTCGCCCCTGTTTCGGAAGCTACCATCGCGGAGCTAGAGCGCGGCTCTCTTGCCGTTCGTGATGCCTTAGTATCTTCATGGCTTTGGCTCCATGTCTTCGACGGCGAGAACGGCCGACTCTGGGTGACGGAAAGCGGCGAAATTCCAGACGGCTTCTTGCCCCTGCCTGGGACACCTCTGTTCGCTGAACACGAGGCGGTGTTGAAAACACGCGCTCTCGGTGAGAGCTTGGTGCTGGGAAGAATGCCGGCAAGTGTGGTGGCTTTCGTTGCGGATGCAACGCGGAAGGCTATGAAAACCCTGCTGGATTTTACCTTCTCGGCACGGGCAGAGGGTCGGCCTACAGAGGAGCACCGTGCCTTGTACGATCTTCCAATAAAGCAGTTCGCTTTTGCGAGTTTCGAATTGAGCTTCGGGTTTCCCGATGAGGGTTTGTTTCCGCGGGAAGAGGTCCGGAGAGCTGCTGAGAAGCTAGAAGCTGGACTCGTGTGGGCCGGCGACCCGAGCAACGAAAACCCTTTATATGCGAGCACGGACGAAGAGCGGGCGGCCATTCTGCGGGCGGCCTTGCTCCTTACCCCACCTGTTACCGGCCCGATCGTGGAGGTACAGGTCTCTGGGTCGTGGTTGAGAAAAGGCGCGGTTCGGCTCACTCGGGAATCGCGGCGAAAGGTACGCCAGGAACTCCGCCAGGTGGAGCAAGAGCGAGTCGTGACCTATCACGGCCGCATTGGGGAAATGGACGTTGACAACTCCACGTTCATCTTGCGCGATACCCCGGAGGGTGTTGATCGAAAAGGCATGTTTAGTGAGGAGGAGCGGGACGACATGATGGAGTATTTTGCAGAAGGGGCACGCGTTACAGTCGCAGGCGTCGAAAGGCAAGGGCGGCTCTTCGTTGCTGCGGTCGGACGGACAGCTGTTCGCGTCAGTCCTCCGGAAATCCAAGTGAGCACAGCGATCAGTGACAGCGTGGCAGGTTGATAGAGCTTGCGTTTTGCTCCATGTTGGAGCATAAGGGGGCGGGTCCGTCAGGACCCGCCCCCCTGCTCTTTCTTCTCCCACCTGGCCCGCGCGGCGCGCTGCGCAATCTCCTTCCGTTGCTCCGGCGAGAGCGCTTCCGCCCGCGCCTTGCCGCCTTTCTTCCCGCCGAGCCTGCCGAGTGCGACGGCGGCAGGGTTCTTCTCCGGCGGCGCCTTCGGTGAGTCGTCTTCATCGTCCCGCGTGGCTTCCTGAATCACTCGGAAGGTGGTCACGTTCGGGTCGTTGTCGTCGGGGGGCTGACGCCCCTTGCTTGAGCGCTTTTGCATGGCTCCCAACCTAATGCGCTTCCCCGGCTCCATCCACCCCGACGTTCACGGTTCAGGGGAGAGAGGAGCCGTCCCAGGCACAGTTGGGGTCAGGGTAGAAGGTCAGGCCACCCCCGTCCCCTGTATGGACATACACCAGCCAGTCGCCCGGGACTTTCGCGCGATTGACTGCGTATCCGAACCCAAGGCGCTGGTCAGGCTTGTTACGCCTCCGCAACCCCGTCTCAATCTGCTCCCAAATGAACGGGAACGCGCGCCCCTCCATGAATCCCTCCCGAAGTCAGGTCCATTCAGGGGGCGGCACCCCGGCCGCCTTGCTGATCTTCCGCAACGTGTCCAGCAGCTCGCGCCGCGCCTCTGCCTGCCTCTCCTCCGGAATGTGCCGCAGCAGCAGGGAGAGCGCGGCTTGGATCGTCTCCTGGTTTGCGTCTCCACCCCGTATCGGATTACCCGTGTCCGATTCGGGGGCGGGGAGCAATTGTAACGACGGGGCCCGTTCAAACTGACCCACTACTAGGGTCAGCGGAGCGCCGCCTCCAGGGCGGGGCCGTGCAGCCACCCGAGGAGCCAGGCGGCCAGCGCCGCCACCGCGAGCGCCGGGCCCAGGTTCCCCACCACGGCCGCCCGCCGGTTCACCGGCACGGCGTCGCCCATGGTGTACGCAACGTGGGTGCGCACCGCCGCCGAGAACAGCGCCCAGGCGACCACGCCCGCCACCCCCACCGTGAGCGTCCAGCGGCTCCACGCCCGCCCGGCCAGCAGCCCGGGGCCGCCCGCCAGCACGCCGCCCCAGGCGAGCAGCAGCAGCGCGTCCCGCCCGCCGAACCGCGGCCCGACGCGGTCCGCCGCCCGCATGCGCGCCAGCGCGGCGAAGCTCCACGCCGACGCGGCGAGCACGACTGCACCGATCGCGGTGCAGGTCCAGCCGACGACGATGCGGGCGTCCATGGAGCAGGGGAGAGTCCCGGCCGCGCGGCGGCCGGGACGGGAGAAGGGGGGAGGTCAGGCGGCGGTGTTCACCACCGGCTCGCCGCACCTCTGGAGGATGGTCTGCACGTCGGCGCCGGCCTGCTCGGTGGCGATCCCCGAGACGCGTGCGCCTGCGTTTTCGCCGCGCGCCTGCACCTCATAGGCGCCGCTGACCACGCGCACCAGCGTCCTCCCGTCCTCGCGCGGGTAGACCGTCACGGTGAGCTGGTCGTACTTCTCGATGCCCCCCAGGAACGCGTCCCCCCAGCCGGTACCGTTGCGGTCGGCGCGGATGAAGCCGGCCTCCCGGTCGGCGTCCGCCACCACGTAGCCCAGCTCGTTCACCTGCCGCATGGCGCAGGCGAAGGCTTCGCCCGCGGGGCCCGGCGCGACGGTGCGGCTGGGCGGCGAGGGCGTGGACGGAAGGGTGGCGCAGGCTGCGGAGGCGAGGAGCAGGAGCGGTGCGGCGATGGTGCGCATGGCGGTCGGAGCGTCGGTCGTGGAGAAGGGGACACGCGGGAATCCGGAAGCCGCACGGAGGCAACGCCCGCGCCAGCCGGAGCCGCGCGCGCAAGCCCTTGCCCCGCATGCGCATCGCCGCGCCGGCCCCGCCGAGCCCGCCCCCGCGCCGTCCGCGCCGGTGGACACGCCCCGTCCCCCGCGTGAGGGATTTCGGCCCGAAGGGGCGAGACCCGACGGCAGTATCGTCGGGGCTCGACTCCGTTGCAGACGGTCGTATCGTCTGCTACGGAGCCGAAGCCCGACCCGAGCGCCAGCGAGGGGCACGCCCAAACCCGCAGTTCAGATCCGTTACGAAGAAAGCGGCTCCAGGATCACCGCCGTGCCGTAGCAGAGCACCTCGGTCGCCGACTGCCCGATCTCGGACGCGTCGTAGCCGATCCCCACCACCGCGTCCGCCCCCAGCTCCCGCGCGTGCTGCATCAGCTCCTGCGTGGCCTGCTGCCGCGTCTGCTCGCACATCTCCGTGTACTCGTGGATCCGCCCGCCCACGAGGGTCCGGAGCCCGCCCATGAACCCCTGCGAGATGGTGGGCGAGCGCACCACCACCCCCCGCACGATCCCCAGGTACTCGCGGATGCGGAAGCCCTCCACGGTGAAGGTGGTGGTGGTGATGAGGCGCTTGGGGGCGAGGCTGTCCATGGGCTGGCCGGGGGCTCGGGGTGGCGGACGCTCGTGGCGCGAACCGACACCCTCGCGCCGGGCGGCCGGAGGCGCAAGGGCAGGGGATTTGCGTTCGCCGGAGAGACGCGGGAAAACCACGACGAACTCGAGACCGGAGACGGACCATGCCGCAGATGACGGACCCCAAGGACCTGCTGAAGCACGAACTGGGCGACCTGCTCTACGCCGAGCGCCGCTTCCTCACGGCCACCAAGACCATGGCGCGCGAGACCAGCGACCCGGAGGTCAAGAAGCGCATCGAGCAGCACGTGCAGGAGACGGAGGGGCAGATCGAGCGGCTGGGGCGCGCCTTCGAGGCGATCGGCGAGAAGGCCAAGGCCGAGAAGTGCGAGGCGGCCATCGGGCTGCGCGAGGAGCACGACTCCTTCAAGTCCGACGAGAAGCCCTCCAAGACGCTGCTGGAGGCCTTCGACCTGGGCTCCGGGCTGCGCGTGGAGCACTACGAGATCGCGGCGTACCGCACGGCCATCGCCGTGGCCAACGCGCTGGGGCAGGAGGAGTGCGCCCGCATCCTGGGCGAGAGCCTCGCCGAGGAGGAGGAGATGGCGCGCTTCCTGGAGGAGAGCGCCCCCGCGGCGCTGCAGCGCCTGTTCGCCTCCGTGGAGGCGTAGGCGCTCCGTCCCCGGCCCCAACCTCAAACCCAGGGAGGCCCACATGGCGAGATACGGAAGGGACCACGGAGGAGCGCGCGGCTGGTTCGAGCGCTGGTTCGGCGGAGGTGGCGGTGGCGGCGGCTACGACCGGGGCTACCGGTCGTTCGGAGGCCGCGGCTACGACCGCTCCTACTCCGGGGGAGGGCGCGGCGGGTACGACCGCGGCTACTTCGGCGGCAACTCGGCCCACGGCCGCCGCGGCTACCCGGCCGACTACGATGCCGGACGCGGCGGCGGCTACTTCAACCCCGGCTACATGGTGGACGAGGCGTGGGGCGGCGCGTTCGCCCGCGGGGACGCCCAGTTCCAGGGGCGCCGCATCTACGGCGACGACTACCGCCCCACGGGGCGCCCGGGGTACAGCGGCGGCTACGACCGCCCGTACCGCGGCGACGCGGGCTACGACCAGCCCGGCGGCTTCCGGCGCGCCTTCGGGCGGGGCTACGACCGCGGCCGGTAGCCGCCGGCCGTCCGGCAGCGCACGGCGAGGGGCGCCTTCCCGCTGGGGGAGGCGCCCCTCGCCGCGTCAGGCAGGGCGCTGCGGCTGCCGTGTCCTGTGAAGGGAGCGGAGACGAGCGGGTCAGGCGGGGCGGCGGAGGAGGCGCGCCTTGGTGCCGTACAGCATCCCCTGGGCGCTCAGGAACTCGCCCACGTCGGGCCAGTGGGCGAGCTCGCCGTCGTCCAGGATCACCACGTTGCGGCGCTGCTCGCGGGTGGCGCCGGAAAGCAGCGCGGACCAGGCCAGCGGGAGGCTCAGCTTGCGGCCGTCGCGGTACTTGCAGATGATCTCGTCTTCCGTCACCCCGATGGTGCGGATGCGCGGGTCGGGGGGGACGTGGGAGTTGATCCAGGTGCTCGGATCCATGGGTGCAGCTCTGCGGTTGTGGAGATCGGGTTCGGGAGGGAGCGATAACGATGCGTCCGGCGGGGGCGCTTGGCAAGACGGACGGCTGCGAACGGAACGGGACGGCAGGGTTCGGGCGTGCCCCCGGCTGGCGCCGGGGTCGGGCTGCGGCTCCGTAGAGCAGCAAACTACGCTGCTCAACGGAGTCGAGCCCGCGCAAACAGCCGCGCGGTCTCGCCCCCTTCGGGCCGACATCCCTCACGCGGGGCTGGTGCTGGCGTCCGCGGGGGCCCCCACCCCGGCGCTGCGCGCCGCCCCTCCCCCGCAAGCGAGGGAGGGGAAACTACACGGAGCCGTCGTGCTCCCCCTTCCCTCGCTTGCGGGGGAAGGGGGCCGGGGGGATGGGGGGCCGCCGTTGCAGGCTGTTCCCTGTTCCCTATTCCCTGTTCCCTGTCAGTTCCCGGATCGCCCGCTCCACCTCGGCCCAGGCGGGCGCGAAGGGCGCCACCACGTCGAAGTGGCCGGCGCCCTCCAGCAGCACCACGCGGGCGTCGTCGCCGGCGGCGCGGGCGGCGGCCTCGAAGGCGGCGGCCTGCGCGACGGGAACGATGGGGTCGCGATCCCCCTGCACCAGGCGCACGGGAACGCCCAGCGGGAGCAGCTCCGGCGGGTTGGCCTGGGCGTAGCGGTCGGAGACGGCGTCCGGGGCGCCGCCCATCAGCTGCGGGACGGCGGCGTTGCAGCTCCCCGCGCCCGCAGCGTAGGCGCGCAGGTCCGCGATCCCGGCCAGCGGCACCACGCCGCGCACGGGGAGCGGGTCGGCGGAGCGGAGCGGGCTGCCGGCGGGGAGGTTGCGGCGCGCGGCCAGCCAGAGCGCCAGGTGCCCGCCCGCGGAGTGGCCGGCGAGCACCACGCGGCCCAGGTCCAGCGGGCGGGTGCGGGCCAGCTCGCGCAGGTGGTCGGTCCCCCGCGCCACGTCCTGGAAGGTGCCGGTCCACGCCCCGCCCGCGTCGCCGATGCGGCGGTACTCCAGCGTCCAGGTGGCGAAGCCGGCGCGGCGCAGCGCCTCCGCGGGGGCGGCCACGTACCCCAGGTCGTACTCGTTCTGCCAGCAGCCGCCGTGCAGCAGCACCACCACCGGGTGCGGCCCGGGGCCGTCCGGCAGGCGCAGCTCGCCGAACTGCTGCGGCGCGCCGCCGTATGCCACGCGCTCGCCGGCGGGGGGCGCGGGCTGGGCCGCGATCCGGTCCCAGGTGACGGGCTCGCGGGCGGGCGTCGCCGCGGGCGGGGCGGGGTGCGAGCAGGAAAGGGTCACGAGCGCGGCGGCGAGGAGGACGGGGAGACGGCTGCGGCGGAGCATGGGCGCCCGGGCGCGGGTGGCGGATCGGCGTGGACGGGGTGGAAGCTCAGCCCCGCGCCGGCCGCGCGCAAGGCGCCGCCGCTCACCCCAGGAAGCGGGCGCGCAGCTCCGGCGTGGGGATCATGCACGCCTCCTGCTTCCCGAACCAGCGGTAGCGGTTGCGCGCCACCCAGCCGTACGCCGCGTCGCGCAGGGGGCGCGGCACCGCCCGCAGCGCCCCCGCCGCCCTCCAGGGCCCCGTCAAGCCCCGGGCGATCCGCAGGGCCGCGTCGCTGCGGGCGTAGGCCCGGCCGCCCTCCACCAGGATCACGCTGAACAGGTCCGTGGGGTCCAGGCCGTGGCGGCGGAGCAGCGCCTGCCCCGCCTCCGACTGGAGCGAGGCGAAGCGGAAGCGCCCGGCCGGGTCGTGCCGGACGATGAACTGCACGGAGCCGTTGCACAGGTTGCACACGCCGTCGAACAGCACGACTGCTCCCTTCTCGTCCGGCACTGCGGGATCGGGTGTCATCCGGGGTCTCGGTCACTCTCTGGAGACGGGCTTCTCCGGCACGCGGACGTGGATCTCCCTGGCCCGGAGCAGCGTCACCGGCCCGCCGCGCTCCTCGCGCTCCAGCGAGATCTCGTCGCCCGAGACGACGACCTCCCGGCCGCCGGCGGAGCGGAGGAGCTGGATGGGGCCCTCGCCCGCGGCGCTGGCGAGCGTCACCCGGAACGGCGCCTCGGAAACGATCCGCAGCGTGGCGGGCGTGCGTACCTGCACGTCGTCGCCCTGCTTCTGCATCGCGGACGCGGCGGTCACCCACAGGGTGCTCCCCGCGGGCGCGGAGCCGGCGTCCACGCGGACGCGGAAGTACGCGTCCCGGCCGGGGCTGGCGGAGGTGATGCGGAGCTCCTTGGCGGGATCGGCCGGGGCCTGGGCGCGGGCCGGGAGCGCGGCGAGGAGCAGCAGGGGCAGGGCGAGTGCGAGCGGTCGCATGGCGATTCCTCCGGCGCGGCGTGGTGGAGACCGGAGAGAGACTACGGGCGGGAGCAGTGTACCCGCGGCGCCGGCCGTGGGTCCGGGCATGCGGGTTGCCCGCTCGCGCCGGTCCGGGAGCCGTCCGCGACCGCGGGCGCCCGCACCCAGCCACGGGAGAACACCGATGCCCAGCCGCCGCACCCTCGCCGCAGCCGCGCTCCTCGCCGCGCTCGCCGCCTGCCAGGAGAACAAGGAGGCCCCGGCCACCAGCGAGCCCTCCGAGGCGCCGGTCCCCGAGGCGGTCACGCCCGGGGCGCCCGGCGCGGTCGTCCCCGACGCGCCCGCCCCGGCGATCAGCAACCCGGCCTCGCCCACGCCGGAGGGGACCGACGTGGGGGCGATGGGCACGGACGCCACCGCGGCCCCCCTCCCGGGCGACACCGCCACGGCGGGGCGCGTCCACCCCTGAGGTCCCGGACGGCTGCGGCGGGGCGCGGCTACGCGAGGCCGAGCAGGAGGAGCCCCGCGCCGCCGATGGCGATGCGCAGCCAGCCGAACGGGGCGAAGCCGCGGCGGGTGACCACGGCGAGCATCAGCCGGATCACCACCAGCGCCACCAGGAAGGCGACGACGAAGCCGACGGCGAGGAGCTCCAGCCGGCCCGCGGCCAGGAGCTGCTCGCGGCTCTCCACGGCGTCCAGGACGAAGGCGCCCAGCATCGTGGGGATCGCCAGGAAGAACGAGAACTCGGCCGCCGCGCGCTTGTCCACGCGCATCAGCATGGATCCCACGATGGTGGCGCCCGAGCGGGACACGCCGGGCATCATCGCCAGCACCTGGAAGAAGCCGATCGCCAGCGACTTGGCCGGCGGGAGCCGGGTGGCGTCCAGCTCCTCGGGGGGCGGCGCGACCCGGTCGATCACCAGGAGCACGACGCCGCCCACCACCAGCGAGATGCACTGCACCGCGGGGCTGTCGAACAGCACGCCCTTGATGAAGTCGATGAGGAGCAGCCCCAGGACCACCGAGGGGAGGAAGGCGAGCAGCAGGCCGAGTGCGAAGCGCCGGGCGGCGGGATCCCGCGGCAGGGCCGTCACCTGGTCACGGAGCCTGCCGAAGTAGAGCACGACCACCGCCAGGATGGCGCCCAGCTGGATCATCACCGCGAAGGTGTTCCAGAAGGGGTCCTCCAGCCCCATCGCCTTCTTTGCAAGCAGCATCATCCCGGTGGAGGAGACCGGGATGAACTCCGTGAGCCCCTCGATCACGCCCAGGACCACGGCGTACACCCAGTCCGGCACGGCGGCGGCTGCGAGCATCGGGGGGCGGGGCAGGCGAGGGAGCGGTCGGCGGACGGGGAGCGCGGCGCAACAGGTACGGACCGCTCACCACCGCGGCGCGCGGGAGGCGGGCCACCGCGGCTAGCGGTGGTACTCCTCGGGCTCGTCCCAGGACTCGGCCCAGAACTCCTCCTCGGCGCGGGCTGCCTTTTTCGGGTCCAGGGGCTCGTCGTCCTCGTCGCCGCCGGAGAGCGTGCCGTCCTCCAGGATGCGGCGCAGGGCGTCGTCGTCCACGCGCGGCGGGCCGCCGCGGGAGGCCGCGGAGCGGAGGTGCGCCAGGTAGCGCAGCCCGGCCGCCCCGGCGAGCAGCGCCAGGAAGATCCAGAACCAGGTCATGCGTCGGCGGGGGTGCCGGGACCGCGGGGTCCGTGGGCGCGGCGGGGCGGCGCCGGGGAGGGCCGCCCCGCCACGATGCGCTCAGCCGGAAGCGGCGTCCGTCCGGGGGACGTTCTGCATGTCGCAGACCAGGGAGATCGCCTCCTCCAGCAGCGCGGGATCCAGCCGGGGATAGAAGCTGCGGGCGTGCTCCTCGATCTCGGTGCGCGACGAGCCGGGGCGCACCGAGGCGCGGATCGCCTGGACCCGCGACTCGCGGAGCAGGCGCGCGGTCTTTTCCTCGCGGCGCTGGCGCGCCGCGGCCATCTCGCTGGCAAGATCAATCGTCGACAAAATACGACCTCCGGGAATGGGAGACTGGCTCTGCCGCAAACAAGATAACACCCCTGTCCACAGTCCACGACCAGCCCCGTCCCGGCCCCCTCCCGTCAGCCCGGGGGAGCGGGAGGTTTGAGCGCGCCGAAGGTGGCGAAGCAGCTGGTCTTGTGCAGGACCTCCACCCCGGCGAAGCCCACGGCGCGCAGCTCCTCGCCGCCGAGCCGCACCAGGTACGCGGCGTAGCGCCCGGCCATGGCGGCACGGATCTCCGGCGCCGCGTGGTCCACCAGGTCGGAGACCCACAGCGAGCCGCCGGGCCTGAGCGCCGCGTACAGCTTCGCGAACACCGCCCGCCACTCCTCCTCCGCCCGGAGGTGGTGGAGCACCGCGCCCGCCACCACCACGTCGAACCGCTCCTCCCCCAGCTCCACCTCGCGGACGTCGCCCCGCAGGGTGGCGACGCCGCCGGGGGTGGCGGCGCCCACGCGCTCCGCCGCCCGCTCCAGCAGCGCGTCGCTCAGGTCCAGCAGCGTCGCGTCCAGGCCGGGGAGGCGTCGGAGCAGCCTGAGCGTGTAGTTGCCGGCCCCGCACCCCACGTCCAGCACGTGCCGGGCGTGCGGCGTCGCCACGGCGGCCGCTTCCGCCACCAGGTCCAGCGCGAGCGCCGCGTCGGGGATGGCGGTCTGGCCGCGCTCCGGGTCGGACAGGTACTCCACCGCGCCGTCGAACCGCTGCCGGATCTGGTCCGCCGAGGCTTTCATCGTCGTTTCGCTCCGGGGTGGCCGCGCCTTGCCTGCCCATCCAAGATAACACGGCTTCCGGGATCCGCGCCGTGCGCCGCCTCCGCACGGAATGCTTGACACGGGGACGGGCGGGCGCGCATGATATACCCAGACGTCTATGGGTAGACAGCTAGGGAGACACGATGCAGCGCAGGAGCGACGTCCTCCAGGGCACCCTCGCCCTCCTGGTGCTCCGCACCCTCTCGGCGCAGGGGCCGATGCACGGGTACGCGATCACCTCGCACATCCAGCGCGTCTCCGCCGACCTGCTGCGCGTGGAGGAGGGCTCGCTGTACCCGGCCCTGCACCGCATGGAGCAGGACGGGTGGCTGCGGAGCGAGTGGGGGACCACGGAAAAGAACCGCCAGGCGCGCTTCTACTCCATCACCCCCGCCGGGGAGAAGCAGCTGGCGCAGGAGCAGGAGAGCTGGATCCGCCTCACCACGGGCGTCGGCCGCGTGCTCGGCTACGCCTGACCACCCCATCCGCCGCGAGCCCCCATGGCCTGGTACCACCGCCTCCTCAACACGGCGCGCCCCGACCGCCTTTCGCGCGAGCTGGACCGCGAGCTGGAGTTCCACCTGGCCGAGTGCGCCGACGAGCTGGTGGCCGGCGGGATGGGCGAGGCCGAGGCGCGGCGCGAGGCCCGCCGCCGCTTCGGCGGGCCCGGGGTGCAGAAGGAGCGCACCCGCGAGCGCGACGTGCTCCCCTGGCTGGAGTCGCTCGCGGCCGACGTCCGCTACGCGCTGCGCTCGCTGCGCGCAAACCCCGGCTTCGCGGGGGTGGCGGTGCTGTCGCTGGGGCTGGGGATCGGCGCGAACACCGCCATCTTCGCCCTGGTGGACGCGGTGATGCTCCGCTCGCTCCCCGTGGATCGGCCGGAGGAGCTGGTGCAGGTGACCATGGGCCCGGGGGCCGAGGACTTCACCAACCCGATCTGGGAGGAGCTGCGCGACCGGCAGGACGTGTTCTCGGGGGCGTTCGCCTACTCGGAGCAGCGCTTCGACCTGGCGGGCGGGGGCGAGGTGCGCCCGGTGGACGGCGCCTGGGTGAGCGGCGGCTACTTCGGCACCCTGGGCGTGGCGCCGGCAGCGGGCCGGCTGCTGGGCGCGGCGGACGACTTCCGCGGCTGCCCCGCCGTGGCGGTGCTGGGCCACGGCTTCTGGCAGAGCGAGTACGGGGGCGCCGCGAGCGCCGTGGGGCGGAGCGTGTCGCTGGACGGGCACCCGTTCACCATCGTGGGGGTGGCCGATCCCGGGTTCACCGGCGTGGAGGTGGGGAAGGCCGCGCAGGTGTTCGCGCCGCTCTGCGCCATGGCGACCGTGGAGGGCGGGGACGGGGTGCTGGACCAGCGCAGCTTCTGGTTCCTGCGGGTCGTCGGGCGGCTGCGGGAGGGGACCACGGCGGAAGCGGCGCGGGCGCGGCTGGCGGCGCTGGCGCCGGCGGTCTTCGCCGCGACGGTGCCCCCGGACTGGGAGGCGGAGTGGAAGCGGGAGTACGCGAAGACCACGCTGGACGCGACCCCCGCTGCGACCGGGCAGTCCGCGCTGCGCCACCGGTACAGCCAGGCGCTGCTCGCGCTCATGGCGGTGGTGGGGATGGTGCTGCTGATCGCCTGCGCCAACGTCGCCAACCTGCTGCTGGCGCGCGCGGCCGCCCGCCGCCGCGAGGTGGCCATCCGGCTGGCGATCGGCGCGGGGCGCGGCCGGCTGGTCCGGCAGCTCCTCACCGAGAGCCTGCTCCTGGCGCTCCTGGGCGCGGCGGCCGGGCTGGTGTTCGCCTCCTGGGCGGGCGGGCTCCTGGTGCGCCTCCTTTCCACCCGCGCGAACACCGTGCGGCTGGACCTGTCGCCCGACGGGCGCCTCCTGGCCTTCACGCTGGCCGTCGCGACGGCGACTGCCCTGCTCTTCGGGCTGGCCCCGGCGTGGCGCTCCACGCGCGTGGACCCGCAGGCGGCGATGAAGGCGGTCGGCCGCGGCACGGGGGAGGGCCGGCCGCGCCTCGGGCCGGGCAGGGCGCTGGTGGTGGGGCAGATCGCCCTGTCGCTGGTGCTGGTGCTGGGCGCCGGCCTGCTGCTGGGGACCTTCCGCCGGCTCGCCACCCTGGACCCCGGCTTCCGGAGCGAGGGGGTGCTGCTCGCGACCGTGGGCCTGCGGGGCGCCCGCGTGCCGGACGAGCGGCTCCCGGAGGTGCGGCGCCGGGTCCTGGAGACGGTGCGCGCCGTGCCGGGCGTGAAGTCGGCGAGCGCGTCGGTCCTCACGCCGGTGAGCGGGGCGGCGTGGAACGGGCGGGTGGCGGTGGACGGCTACGCTCCCACGGGGCGGGACGACGCCATGGTCTACTTCAACGCGGTGAGCGACGGCTTCTTCGCCACGCTGGGGACGCCGCTCCTGGCCGGGCGCGAGTTCGGCCCCGGCGACGTTGCCGGCTCGGAGCCGGTGGCGGTGATCAACCTGGCGATGGCCCGCAAGTTCTTCGGCGGCGCCAGCCCGCTCGGCAGGCGCATCGGCCTGCAGGACGGGCCCGCCGCGGGACGCTCCCTGCGGGTGGTGGGGGTGGTGGGGAACACCAAGTACGGCACCCTCCGGGAGGAGGCGCGCCCGCTGGTGTACCTGCCCCTGGAGCACGACCCGGCCGGGCCCATGCTGAACCTGGAGTTGCGCGCGCACGGCCCGCCGACGGGCCTCGTCCCCGCGGTCACGGCGGCGGTGGGCGGGATCGACCGCGGCATCACGCTCCGCTACGCCACCCTCGGCGAGCAGGTGAGCGCGTCGCTCACGCAGGAGCGGCTGCTGGCAACGCTGTCGGGCTTCTTCGGCGGGCTGGCGCTGCTGCTCGCGGCGGTGGGCCTCTACGGCACCATGGCGTACAGCGTGGCGCGGCGGCGAAACGAGATCGGCATCCGCATCGCGCTGGGCGCGGCACGGGCGCGGGTGGCGAGGCTGGTGCTGGGCGAGGTGGGGGGGATGGTCCTGGCGGGGGTGGCGATCGGCGCGCTGGTGGCGGCGGTCGCGGTGCGCAGGGTGGCGCCCTTCCTGTTCGGCGTGGAGCCCTCCGACCCGGCCACCTGGGCGCTGGCCGCGCGGGGCCTGGCGGGCACG
>JBFMFL010000065.1:0-27669 GCA_040752145.1 Gemmatimonadota bacterium | reverse complement strand
GCCACCCTCCCCCAATTCTGGGGGAGGGCTTCCTGACCCTCAGCATTGAGTTCGACCGACACAACGTCGTGCTCCCCCTCTCCCCTTGTGGGAGAGGGGGCCGGGGGGTGAGGGGTGCCGTTTCCGCAGTATCCATCAAATCTTCTGCGGAGGGAGACCCGCCGGCAGTTTGGCGGGGCTCCCGCAGCCGGAGCGGAGACAGCGGGGCAGTTTCCGCTGGCTCCGCGACCCGCGTAGGAAACAGGCCGGCAGTTTGGCCTGGTTCCGGAGCGGCCCCACACGAGGAAGCCGCTCCAGAGAAAAGACTTACCTGCCGACCGGCTCCGCGGACACCGGGATCTCGGCCGGCATGGCGCGCGGGTGCGTCATCGCCGCCGGGGAGAGGATGTCGTTCAGCTGCTCCTGCGACAGCCACCCCTTCTCGCGCACCAGCTCGTACACCCCCCGCCCCGTCTGCAGCGCCTCCTTGGCGACCGCGGACGACCGCTCGTAGCCGATGTACGGCACCAGCGCCGTGACCAGCCCGATGGAGTGGTGGACCATGTCCAGCATCCGCTGGCGGTTGGCGGTGATCCCCACAACGCAGCGCTCCCGCAGCACCACGGCGCCGCGGGTGAGCATGTCCACCGACTGGAACAGGTTGAACGCGATCACCGGCTCGAACACGTTGAGCTGGAGCTGCCCAGCCTCGGCGGCCATGGTGATGGTGAGGTCGTTGCCCACCACCTGGAAGCAGATCTGGTTCACCACCTCGGGGATCACCGGGTTCACCTTGCCCGGCATGATGGACGACCCCGGCTGCATGGCCGGCAGGTTGATCTCGTTGAGCCCGGCGCGCGGCCCGGAGGAAAGGAGCCGCAGGTCGTTGCAGATCTTGGACAGCTTCACCGCCACCCGCTTGAGCACCCCGGAGAGCTGCACGAAGGCGCCGGTGTCCTGCGTGGCCTCCACCAGGTCCGGCGCGGTGATCAGCTCCAGCCCGGTGCACCGGGCCAGGGTGTCGCGCACGGTGCCGGCGTAGCGCGGGTCGGTGTTGATGCCGGTGCCGATGGCCGTGGCGCCCATGTTGATCTCGCGGATCAGCGCGGCGGCCTCGCCCAGGCGGTCCATGTCCTCGCCGATGGTGACGGCGTAGGCGTTGAACTCCTGCCCCAGCGTCATGGGCACCGCGTCCTGGAGCTGGGTGCGCCCCATCTTGAGCACGTCCGCGAACTCACGCCCCTTGTCGAAGAACGCCTCGCGCAGCTCGCCCAGGGCGCCCACCAGGTCGCGCAGCGCCCACACCGCGGCGATCTTGACCGCGGTGGGATACACGTCGTTGGTGGACTGGGAGAGGTTGACGTGGTTGTTGGGGTGAACCACGTCGTACTCGCCCTTGCGGCGGCCCAGCAGCTCCAGCGCGCGGTTGGCGATCACCTCGTTGGCGTTCATGTTGGTGGAGGTCCCCGCCCCGCCCTGCACCACGTCCACCACGAACTGCTCGTGCAGCCTCCCGTCGCGGATCTCGCGGCAGGCGGCCACGACGGCGTCGGCCACCACGGGGTCCAGGATCCCCAGCCGGCGGTTGGCCTCGGCGGCGCCCTCCTTGACGGCGGCGAGCGCGTTCACCAGGTACGGGTACTGGGAGATGGGGATGCCGGTGATGGGGAAGTTCTCCACCGCGCGCAGCGTCTGCACGCCGTAGTACAGGTCCACCGAGAGCTGCCGCTCGCCCAGCAGGTCGTGCTCGGAGCGCAGCTCGCCCGACAGGTACCCCACCCCGCGCGCCGAGAGGCGCGCGTTGGCGTGGCGCAGCCGCGAGGAGATCACCTGCGCGGCGGCGGTGGCCAGCTTGCCGAACAGCGGCGGGCGCGTGGAAGCCAGCTCGCGGATGCGCTCGCTGGGGATCTCCAGCATCTCCGCGTCCTCGCTCACCACCCCCGAGGTGGAGTGCGGGTAGTCGTCCAGCAGGCTCCCCTCCCCGTACGACTCGCCCGGCACCAGCACGTGCAGCACCTCCGGCAGCCCGCGCAGCCCCTTGACGATGCGGATGCGCCCGGACACCAGCACGCCGAAGGCGCGGCGCGGCTGGCTCTCGCGGAACACGTGGGCGCCGGCCGGGCAGCGCTTCACCTCGGCCAGCTCCGCCAGGACGCCGATCTCGTCCCCGTCGAAGGCCTGGAAGAGCGGGCTGGAAGCGAGGATGGAGGCCGCGGACTGGTTCATGGGGAAGCGCTCAAGTCGGTGTCGGGAATCCGTTTCCGGAACAGGCCGCCAAACGTAGGGGCGGCGGTGCCGGGGGACAAGAGCGGGCCCCTGGGTGGCCCGGAGATTGCAACCCCCGTCCCCTCCCCGGACGCCCGCCCGGCGGGCGCCGACGGGTCTCTGAACCGAACCAAGGAGGCTGAAATGGCGATCTTCGACCGGAACTACGACCGGGACTTCGGCAACCGCGGCGGCATGGGATACCAGGGGAGCGACCGCGACCGTGACCTGGGCGACCGGATGCGCCAGGGCTGGAACCGGATGAAGGAGGGGGCCCGCGACGCCATGGACCGGGACGACGACCGCGGCGGATACGGCTACCGCGGCGGCGCGTGGGGCGGCGAGAGCCACTGGGGGCGCGACAACACGCTCGGCCGCTCGGGCTACGACCGCGACCTGGGGAGCACCGGGTACGGCGGCACCGGCTACAACAGCTCCGGGTACGGCTACGGGGCCGGCGGCGGCAACCGGCAGCGCGAGAGCCTGAACCGCCTGGAGGGGAACAACCGCGACCTGTACGACCGCGACAGCGACTGGTACGCCGGCCGCGGCTCGGGGATGGGGATGGGGATGGGGATGGGCGCGGGGGGCAGCAGCTGGAACTACGACCGCGACTTCGACCGCGGCACGGGCTTCGGGGCCTCGTCCGACATGGACCGCGGCTACGACCGCGACCACAAGGGCCGCTGGCAGACCGACAACGGCGACCCCTTCGGCGACCGCGCCAGCCGCACCCCCATCCGCATGATGCGCGGCGAGTTCCACAACGACGAGGACCGCGGCGGCATGATGGGCGGGAGCGACTACGACCGCGACTTCGGCCGCGGCTACGGGGCCGGCTCCAACATGAGCTACGACCGCGACTTGCGGGACCGCGGCGGCATGATGGGGCGCGGCTCCATGGACGACGACCGCACCTACATGCACGGGCTCGGCTACGACCCGTACGGCGGGGACGACATGAACCGCGGCCGCACGGGCGGCACGTGGGGGATGCAGAACCGCAACCGCGGCTACGACCGCGGCTGGTTCTGACGGCAGGTTTTCAGGGCGTGACCCCCGCTGGCGCGGGGGTCGGGCTTCGGCTCCGTAAGCGAGCAAACGACGCTCGCTAACGGAGTCGAGCCCCGGCGGAAACTGCCCCGCCGGGTCTCGCCCCTTCGGGCCGTAATCCCTCACGCAGCTGCCTGCCTTAGCTGAATATCCCGCAGTTGCCCTCTCTCCCGGGATTGGGAGAGGGTGGCGAGCCTCAAGCGAGCCGGGTGAGGGCCGGAGGGCCCCGCCTCCCATCCAGGGAAGCGGGGCCCTCTGTTTCTTTCCAGCCGACGCGTCCGCGGCTACTGCTGGCCCATGCGGCGCTTGAGCTCGCGGAGGCGCTCCTCCATGTCGGCGGCGGTGGGGCGCGGCGGGGGCGGGGGCGAGTCCAGGTCGTCCAGCTCGTCCAGGGCGTCGGCGTAGCGGGCGCGGTCGTCCAGCGTCTCGCCCACGCGGCCCAGGTCCGCGAACGGGGGGGCGTCGTCGCCCAGGGCGGCGCCCATGCGGCCCTGGGCGCGGGAGGTGCGCAGGCGGGCCACCATGGCGAAGCGGTTGGCATCGGCGTCCTTGTACTGCTTCGACATCTCGGCCACCTCGCGCCCCCGCAGCTCGCGCTCGGCCTCGGCGGCGCGGACCTTGTCCTCCAGCACCGCGATGCGCGCGCGGTGCTTTGCGGCGAACTCGTCGGCCACGCGCACCGTCTCCGCATCGGCGATGCGCTCGGCCAGGCCGCGGCGGCGCTCCACGTCGGCCAGGGCGCGGCGCTCGCGCTCCAGCGCCGAGCGGGCGGAGGCAACCGCCTCGTCCAGCAGGGGGAGGGTGGCGCGGGCCTCCACCATCTCCCGGCGCATGGCCGTGAGCAGCGCCGCCACCTGGTCCTCCGGCTCGCTGCGGCCGGCTTCCGCCTGGAACGCGTCCCAGGTCTTCGAGAACAGATTCTTGAGGTCGTCGAACATGGCCGCAAGATAGGGGGGCGCGGGCGGGGCCGCAAAGGGTGCGCGAGGGGGCCGCACCGGGCCCGATCCTTGCTCTCCCGCCCCGGAGACACTTTCGGAATCCGAGGAAACATGCCCGATACGGCCACCGGCGACAAGCGTCTCCCGTTCCTCCAGGAACTCACCAAGGAAGAGGCCAAGTCCCTCACCCACGGCGACTTCTGGATCCCGGAGGAGGAGCGGGAGATCTACAAGCGCGCCCTGCGCCTTCTCAACGAGGCGGGGGTGCCCTACGTGGTGGCGGGGGCGTACGCCATCTACGAGCACACCGGCATCTACCGCAAGACCACCGACCTGGACCTGTTCGTGGAGCCGTCGCAGGTGGTGCCCGCCATGCGGGCGCTCAGGGCGGGCGGCTTCCGCACCAAGCTGGCCCAGTCGCACTGGCTCGCCAAGGCCATCGACGAGCCGTTCTTCGTGGACATCATCTTCGGGATGGGGAACGGGCTGGCGCTGATCGACCCGGACTGGTACCGGCACAGCACCCCCGCCATCCTGGCCGCCACCCCGGTGCGGGTGGCCCCGGCCGAGGAGCTGATCTGGCACCGGCTGTTCATCAACGAGCGGCACCGCCAGGACATGGCCGACATCGCCCACCTGATCCTGTGCGTGGGCGACACCCTGGACTGGCAGCGCCTGGTGGACAAGACCGGGCCGCACTGGCCGCTGCTGCTGGCCCAGCTGCAGATGTTCTACTACGTGTACCCGGGGTACCGGAGCCGCGTCCCGGACTGGGTGCTGGCGAACCTGCTGGAGCGCGCCCGCGCGGAAACCGGGCACGAGGTGACCCGCGAGACCGCCACGCGCGGGACGCTGATCTCGCGCTTCAGCTTCGCCATCGACGTCAACGAGTGGGGCTTCCGCGACCTGCGCGACGCCGCCATCCGCGAGATGAAGGCGAGCGAGGAGATCCGCGCCATCGAGGCCGCGGACGTGTGGGACACGGTCGCGGCGGACACCACGGAATCCGAGGTCCCCGGGGAGGCCCCGGAGGAGGAGGAGACGGCGTGATGGACGGCAACGGCAAGGGAGCGGGGATGGGAGCGGGCTCCGCCGCGGACAAGCGGGGGGCGGGCAACCGGCGCCGCGGGGACGGCGCGCGCGTGGTGAGGATCGCCGCGGTGGGCGACTTCCACTGCGGCGAGCAGGACGTGGGCGCGTACCGGCCGCTGTTCGCGCGGGCCAACCAGGAGGCGGACGTGCTGGTGCTGGCCGGCGACCTGACGCGCTGGGGGACGCCCGCCGAAATGCGGGTGGTGGTGGGCGAGCTGGCCGACGTCAAGATCCCCATCGTGGCGGTGCTGGGGAACCACGACCACGAGTCCGGGCAGCTGACGGAGGCGTTCGCCATCCTCCGGGAGCGCGGGGTGCACATCCTGGACGGCGACACCTTCGAGCTGAACGACCAGGTGGGGTTCGCCGGCACCAAGGGGTTCATGGGCGGCTTCGGGCGGGGGACGCTCACCGCCTTCGGGGAAGCGTCCACCAAGGCGTTCGTGGACTGCACCCAGGAGGAGGTCAAGAAGCTGGAGCTGGCCCTGCGCAAGCTGGCCACCCCCATCCGAGTGGCGGTGATGCACTACGCGCCGGTCGTGGACACGGTGGTGGGCGAGCCGGAGGTGATCTTCCCCTTCCTGGGCACCGACCGCCTGGCCGAGCCGCTGGACCGCTACGGCGCCGCGGTGGCCTTCCACGGCCACGCCCACGTGGGCACCTTCCAGGGCAGGACGCCCGGCGGGGTGCCGGTGTTCAACGTGTCGCTGGCGCTGCTGCGCAAGGAGCAGGTGGGGGAGATGTACTTCCTGTACGAGATCCCGCTCCCCGAGCGCCGGATGCACCACGAGGAAGAACCGTCCGCCGCCCTGCACGAAGTGATGGAGCCGGCGGGCGATTAGCGGGTTCTTCGTGTCGAGGCGGGCCGCTACGGAGCCCGGACGATACGGCTGTCCGGTCTCCTCCGCGGGCTCGGCGAGCCCCGCCAAACTGCCGGCGGGTCTCACCTCGCCGGAGTGAGCCAGCCGAAACTGCCCGGCTGTCTCCCTCCGTACACCATCATACGGGTACTACGGAAACTGCCACTACAAAGCCCCCTCTCCCAGAATTGGGAGAGGGTGGCGAGCCTCAAGCGAGCCGGGTGAGGGCCGCCGTTGCAGGCTGTTCCCTGTTCCCTGTTCCCTCTCTGTTCACCCCCACTTCTCCAGGAACCGCATCAGCGCCGCCTCCTCCGGGTAGTAGTCCGGCCCGTCGCCGTCCTCGTCCGGGCGGTCGTCCTTGCGCATCAGGGGCTCGATGGTCTTGCCCTTGAGGTAGCGGTCCAGCACCGCGGGGTGGATGTAGGCGGAGCGGCAGACGGCGGGGGTGTTGCCCAGCTCGGAGGAGACCAGCTTGCAGGCGAGGACCACGTTCTTTTTGGCCTCGGCCTCGCTCCCGGGGGGGCCCAGGTCGGCCAGGATGGTGGCGGCGCGGACGGTCCCGCCCCAGGTGCGGATGTCCTTGGAGGTGTAGCGCTTTCCCAGGATCTCCTTGACGTAGCCGTTGACGTCCTGGGCGGTCACCCTCTGCACCTTGCCGTCCTCGTCCACGTACTGGAACAGGCGGGTGCCGGGGAGCTTCACCATCTCGCGGAGGATGCGGACCAGCGGGGTGTCGGCCACCACCTGGTGCTGGTGGATGGACTTCTTCCCCACGTAGCGGAAGCGGAGGTCCTTTCCCACGATCTCCATGTGCTTCTTGCGCAGCGTGGTGATGCCGAAGGTCTTGTTCTCCACGGCGTAGCGCTCGCTCCCCACCCGGAAGAAGCCCCGCATCATCAGCCGCACGATGGTCGCCAGCACCTTGTCGCGGCCCAGCCCCTTCTGCTTCAGGTGCTCGCCCGTGACCTCGCGCAGGCGGGGGATGGCGCGGGCGTACTCCAGCAGCTTGCGGTACTTCCTGCGGGCGCCCTTGTCCACGAAGTCGGGGTGGTAGCGGTACTGCTTCCGCCCCGCCGCGTCCACGCCGGTGGCCTGCACCTTGGCGTCCGGGCTGGCGGCGATCTCCACGTCGGTCCACGCCGGGGGCACGGCCAGCGCCCGGATGCGCGCCAGCGCGGCCTTGCCGGTGAGCGGCTTGCCGTCGGCGCGCAGGTAGGTGAACCCCTTCTTGGGCGTCCCCACCCGCCGCCACGTCGCCCCGCGGTTGTCGCCGGCCGCCTTTCGGCTAGATTTGCTGGTCATCTCCCCGCGCAGGTGCAGAGTCCGCCGCCAGGCTTTGCACGACGCGTTCCCGCGGTTTTTTCCGAATTCCTCCCCCGCCCCATGTCCGCCGCCACCCTCCACTGCCCCACCTGCGGCGCGGCCGCTTCGTCCGACGCCGACCACTGCGCCTACTGCCGCTCGCGCCTGGCGGCGGTCGCCTGCCCGGCGTGCTTCGGCATGCTCTTCCGCGGCTCCAGGCACTGCCCGCACTGCGGCGCCGCCGCGGCCCGCGAGGCGGCGGACGGGGGCGCGCCGCTCCCCTGCCCGCGCTGCCGCGCGGAGATGCGCGGCGTGCGCGTGGGCGCGGCGGCGCTCGGGGAGTGCCCGGGGTGCGGCGGGGTGTGGGCGCGCAGGGAGGAGTTCGAGCGGATCGCCGCGGGGACGGAGGAGCAGGCGGCAGTGCTGGGGGCGGCGCGCCCCGTGCCCGTGGCCGCGGGCGGGGAGGCGGTACGCTACCTCCCCTGCCCCGAGTGCGCCGCGCTGATGAACCGCGTCAACTTCGCCCGCTGCTCGGGGGTGATCATCGACGTGTGCCGCGACCACGGCAGCTGGTTCGACCGCGACGAGCTGCGCCGGATCGTGGAGTTCATCCGCGGCGGGGGGATGGGCGTCGCGCGCGAGCGGGAGGTGCTGCGACTGGAGGAGGAGCGCCGACGCCTGGAGCGGGCCCGCCTCGCCCCGCAGCCCGGCGGCGGACCCGGCTTCGGCGCGACGGACGAGGACTGGACGCGCGCCCTGGGCGCCGCGACGTCGGTGCTGCGCATCCTGCGCGGCTGAGCCGCGCTACGGCTCCTGTCGCTGGGCGGCCAGGAACTCCGCCACCGCGGCCTCCGTCTCCCCCACCGCCCCCACCTCCGCGCCGTCCGGGGCCAGGAGCCACGCCCAGTCGTACGACCCGCCCGCCAGGAAGTAGCGGTGCTGCCACGCCACCAGGTGTCCGCGCCAGCGCCCCCGGAGGACCACCTCGTAGCCGCTGGACGGCGCCACGAACCGCCGCCGCCCCGAGCCCACGTCGACGGCGTGCAGCGCGCCCGACGTGGCCCACGCCCGGCTGAGGAAGTACACCCGGCGCCCGTCGGGCGAGAACCGCGGCTCGCTCAGCCCGGCCAGCAGCTCCCGCGGCTCCGCCGCCGGCCGCCCGCGCACCAGCATGCGCGCGCCGCTGCCGTCCGTCCGCGCGATCCAGACCTCCCCCGCCCCCACGCGGCCCGCCGGCCCCTCCACGCTGTCCCGCGGCGTCGCCCGCGCCCACGCGATCCACCGCCCGTCCGGCGAGAGCACCGGCTGCGAGTCCAGCCCCGACGTGGTCACGCGCCGGAGCGGCGCGCCGGCCGAGGCGCGGTAGGTGACGTTGCCGCGCTCCACCCCGACCTCCTGCGCGGGAGCCGCGGAGGCGATGCAGAGGAGCGCCGGGAGCAGGAGGAGGGCGAGGCGGGACATGGGGAGGTGTGCGGTGGGGGCGGAGTCCGTGCCGGTCTCCAGGCACGCGCGGGGACCCGCGTGAGGGATGCGCGCCCGGAGGGCCGAGACCCCGCGGGGCTGTTTCCGCGGGGTCTCGGCGGAGTTACGCACGGTGGTATCGTGCGTTACTCCGCGCGCAGCCCGACCCGAGCGTCAGCGAGGGGCACGCCCGAACCCGCAGTTCCGTGCCGTTCCCCCGCTCAGGGCGCCGGCGCCGGAGGAGGCGCGTTCTTCGCGGCGGCGGCCTCCAGGGGAGAGGGAACCTGGTAGTACGGGTCGCCCAGCACCTCCGCCACGGCGCGTAGCGAGTCGGCCAGGGCGTTGTAGCGGTCCACGGCCGAGTGGTTGCGCGCCAGCACCTCCTGCCAGGCGTGGAAGCTCCGGTTGCGGCGCGCCACGTGCTCGTTGTAGCGGTCCAGGTCCGCCCGGTACGCCTCGTACAGGTGAGGCGGGAGCGCGCTCCCCTGCGCCTTGCGGTCGTACGCGCCCAGCGCGCGCTTCTCCCGCTCCAGCGCCCCGTCCTCGCGGTCCAGCACCCGCTTCAGGGTGTCCAGCTCCGCCCGCGTCCGCATGATCTCGGCGCCCGCGTCCAGCAGCCGGCCGCGCACCGCCACCAGGCGCGCGCGGTCGTCGGCGTGCGCCCGCCAGTCGTACAGCTCCTTGCCCACCTTGCCGGCCAGCAGCAGGGCGAGAAAGGCGAGCAGGGCGCGCAGGCGCAGGTTCACCGCGCCCCTGGGGGAGCGGGCGCGCGGGCGGGGGACGGGGTGCCGCTGCGGGTCAAGCGCGGGGTCCGGGTGCGGGGTCCGTACACGGGGTGGACGACGCAAGATGCCGCCGCCGCTCCCGCCCCGCAACGGCACGGGGCACAGCCCCCGCGCGGCGCCGGGAACAAACGGCTCCGTGGCACGTATCGTGCTCCCCAAATCGAGTCCCAAAAACGGCTTACGAAATTTGCCGGATAGATCGGGACCGCCCCACAAGGAGGAAAGGAATGCAGCCGAGGAAGAGACGCCCGCCGCCGCCGTGGGAGCGAGGGAATCCGGGGCCGCGCCACCCCGTGGGGCACGCGCGCAGGCGCTGGCCCACCGCGTACGACGGGGGCGAGCCCGTGGTCTCGCCGCGCCTCAACCCGCGCTACCGCCGCGCCTACGACGGCGACATGCCCTCCGCGCTGCGGACGGGCGATCCCGGGCGGCGCAGGCGCTCCACCTTCGACCGGATCCGCCGCAACCCGGTGCGCCACGGGCTGATGGGGCTGGCGATCACGGGGGCGGCCGCGCCGGTGGCGATGGCCCGCTATCAGGGCGCCATGCGCACCAACCCCTCGCACGAGCAGATCCTTTCCATGTCGCCGGCCACCGGGATCAGCGACCGCGCCGTGGCCCAGGCGTGGGCCGCCGCCCGCGACGACGCCGCGACCCGGGCGAGCGCCCCGGCGGCCGCGAGCCCGCGCGACGCCAAGATCGCGGAAAAGGTCCAGAAGTACGGGGAGATGGGGCTGGACCAGGAGCTCGCCGAGTCCATCTACGACATCGCCCTGGAGAACGACATCGACCCCGACGTCGCCTTCGGGCTGGTGCGGACGGAGAGCGAGTTCAAGAGCTACGCGACCAGCCACGTGGGGGCGCTGGGGCTGACGCAGCTCATGCCCAAGACGGCGGACTGGCTCAAGCCGGGGACCCGCGAGAGCGACCTCCGCGACCCGGAGACCAACCTGTCCATCGGCTTCAAGTACCTCCGCCAGCTGATCGACAAGTACGAGGGCGACGAGCGGCTGGCACTGCTGGCGTACAACCGCGGCCCCGGGACGGTGGACCGGGTGCTGAAGCGGGGCGGCGACCCCGACAACGGCTACGCGGAGGCGGTCATCAGCGGCGAGGGCGTGCACTGACCGCGCCCGCCGGCCCGTCGTCCCCCCACGGCCCCGCGTCTCAGGCGCGGGGCCGTCGCGTTTCGCCCGGCCCGGGGGCGGGTTCAGTTCGCGGCAGTCGGATCGCGCACGTAGGCCCGGTAGGCACCCGCCTGCCGCGGGCGGCCGGTCTCCTCGTACAGCGACACCAGCAGGCGCGCGGACTCGGCGGTGTGGGGATGGGAGTCGCCCAGGAGCTTGCGGCGCATGCGGAAGGAGCGCAGCAGCAGCGGCTCCGCGCCCGCGTGGTCGCCGCGCTCGCGCAGGACGCCGCCCAGCTGCGCCAGGGTCACGGCGATCGCCGGGTGCTCCTCGCCCAGGGCGCGGCGGCGGATGGCGAGCACCCGGCGGTACAGGGAGTCGGCCTCGGCGTAGCGGCCCTGGTCGCGGAACACGAGGGCGAGCCCGTTCAGGGTGTGGGCCAGCTCCGGGTGCCCGGGGCCCAGGGAGCGGCGCCCCAGCTCGATCGCCTGGTGGTACAGCGATTCGGCCTCGGCGAGCCTCCCGCGGCGCCGCTCCAGCGCGCCCAGCAGCCCCAGGTTGGTGGACACGTCGGGGTGCTCGTCGCCCAGGGCGCGGCGGCGGGCGGCGAGCGCCTCGCGGTACAGCGGCTCGGCCTCGGCGTCGCGGCCCTGCTGCGCCAGGAACAGCCCCAGCCGGCTGCGCGCCTCGGCCACCTCCGGGTGCGCGTCGCCGAAGAGGCGGCGGCGCGTCGCCAGCACGCGCCGGAACAGCGGCTCGGCCTGGGCGGAGCGGCCCTGGAGCTGGAGCAGGTACGCCAGGGCGTTCAGGCTCTCGGCCACCTCCGGGTGGTCCGGGCCGTACAGCGCCGTGCGCACGGCGAGCGCCTCGCGCTCCAGCCGCTCGGCGCCGGGATAGTCGCCGCGGTCCTGGAGGAGCATGCCCAGCGCGGCGAGCGTCCGCGCCACGGCGGGGTGCGGCTCGCCCAGCAGCTCGCGCTGGAGCGCCAGGGCGCTGCGGTACAGCGGCTCGGCCCGGTCGTAGCGGCCGCGCCGCACCAGCAGCTCGCCCAGGTGGAGCCGGCTCTCGGCCACGGCCTCGCTGCGCTCCCCCAGCGCTGCCCGGCGCAGCGCCAGCGCCCGCTCCAGCAGCGGCTGCGCCCGGTCGTACTCGCCCAGCTGCTGGTGGACGCGGCCCATGACGTCCAGCATCTGCGCCTGGGCGGCGGGGCGGCCGTGCAGCCGCTCGGCGCGCTCCTCGCCGCGCCGCAGCAGCTCGCGCACGGTGAGCGAGTCGCCCGCCGCGCGCGAGGGGTCGCCCGCCTCGAAGAGCCCCAGCGTGAAGGCGGTGACCTGCTCGGCCTTCTCGGTCTCCAGCTCCTTCTGCTCCAGCGCGCGCTGCACCATCCTCACCTGCACGGTGACGGTGCCGGCGTAGCCCACCAGCAGCGCCACGAACGCCGCCGCCGCGGCCACGCCCCAGCGGTGCCGCCCCGCGAACTTCCTCACCCGGTACGCCGGCGAGTCGCCGCGGGCGCGCACCGGGCGCCCCGCCAGGTAGGGCTCCACGTCCTCGGCCATCTGCTCGGCGGAGGGGTAGCGGCGCTCGGGCTCCTTGCGGAGCGCGGTCATGGCGATGCGGTCCAGGTCGCCGGCCAGGCGGCGGCGCAGCCTCTCGGGGGTGAGCCCGCGGGCGCGGGCGGCGTCGGCGGGCGAGGGCCCGCCGGGGGCGCCGGAGGGGAGGAGGGCGGCGGCGCTGGGGCGCGGGGGCTCGACCTCGCACACCAGCCGCTCGGCCTCGGCGGGGGGGCGCCCCCACAGCTCGTACGGGCGCCGGCCGCAGAGCAGCTCGTACAGCAGCAGCCCCAGCCCGTACACGTCGGTGGCGGTGGTGATGGGCTCGCCGCGCACCTGCTCGGGGGCGGCGTACTGCGGGGTCATCAGCCGGTCGCCCGTGCGGGTGACGGGCACCGTGTGCGGGACGGAGCCGGGGTCCAGCAGCTTGGCGATGCCGAAGTCCAGCAGCCGCGCCTCGCCGTCCCGCGACACCAGCACGTTGGAGGGCTTGAGGTCGCGGTGCACCACCAGGTTGCGGTGGGCGTGGTGGACGGCGCGCGCCACCGTGCAGAAGAGCCGCAGGCGGTCGTCCAGCGGCAGGGAGCGCCGGTCGCAGTACGCGTCGACGGGCTCGCCGTCCACGTACTCCATCACCAGGTACGGGCGCCCGTCCTCGGCCACGCCGCCGTCCAGCAGCCGCGCGATCCCCGGGTGCCGCAGCGAGGCCAGGATCTGCCGCTCGGCGCGGAAGCGGCGCACCACCTCCTCGCTGTCCACCTCGGGCGGCACCAGCTTGACCGCCACCTCCTGCCGGAACTGCTCGTCGTCGCGCTCGGCCAGGAACACGCTCCCCATCCCCCCGCGGCCGATCTCCCTCACCAGCCGGTACGGCCCCACCCGCGCCAGCGTCTCGCGCCGGGAGCGGATCCCCAGCAGCGCCGCCGCGCCGTCCAGCGGGTGCTCCAGCACCCCCTCGGCGCGCTCGTGGGCCGCCAGCAGCCGCTGCACCCGGTCGTGCAGCTCCGGGTCGTCCCAGCACGCCTCGCGCAGCCAGGCGGCGCGCTGCTCCGTGGGCCGGTCCAGCGCGGCCTCGAACAATGCCTCCACCCGCCTGCGGCTCTCGGCCTGCACGTCGCCCCCTCCCTCACTCCGCGCCGGGATAGAGCGCGTCGTACAGCCAGGCGCGGGCCTTGACCCACTCCCGCCTCACCGTGCGGTCGGAGACGCCCAGCACCAGGGCGACCTCCTCCTCGGTCATCCCCCCGAAGAACCTCATCTCCACGATCTCGCGCTGCCGCGGCTCCAGCCCCTCCAGCGCGGCGTCCAGCGCCAGCAGCTCCTCGGGGTCGGTGTCCAGCGACAGCGGCTTGCCGGAAAGGGTGGTGCGCGACCAGGCGCCGCCCCGCTTGTGCGCCCGCCGCCGCCGGGCGTGGTCCACCAGCACCTGCCGCATGGCCCGCGACGCGATGCCGAAGAAGTGCGCCCGGTCGGCCCACCCGGCGGCGCCCTCCGGCACGGCCAGCTTGAGGTACACCTCGTGGACCAGCGCGGTGGCCTGGAGCGTGTGCCCCGCCGCCTCGCCCCGGAGCTGGCGCTCGGCCATGGCGCGCAGCTCGGCGTACACCAGGGGGAAGAGCCGGTCGAAGGCCGCGCGGTCGCCGTCCCCCGCGGCGCGCAGGAGCCCGGTCACCTCGGCGGGAAGGAGCGGCTGGGGAAAGGGCTGCATCGGCGGACCTCCGGCGGGGCGGTGCGGGGGGCGGCGCGGCGGGCGGGGCGCGCCGGCGCATTCACAGTTTGTACACGGGACATCCGTTCATCAAGGGCCACGATCTCGGGAGCGCCGCCTCCCGCCCGCTTGATAAACCCCGGCCGCGGATTATCTTGGGTGCAGGACACTTCCCGGAGCCGCCATGACGACGCACGCCGCGCACACCCGCCGATTTATCCGCCCCCCGACCGGTTCCGGGGCGTGGGAGGCGTGCGCGCGCGTGCGGTAGCGCGACATCCTCTCCGGCGTGGCGAAGGCGGCCAGGCCCCCCGGACTCCGGTCCGGGGGGCCTTTTCGTTTTTCCGCGCCGGGGCGGGGCGCCCCGGCCCGCCACGCACGAGCCGGAGAGGATCCCATGCACCCCACGACCCACGACCCCGAAGCCCTGCGCCGCGCCCTGGCGCTGCGCGACCTCACCGACCCCGCCCGCGGCCCGCACGCCATGCAGCTGCTGCTGGGGCGCGTGGTGGACGCCCTCGCCGCCCTCTGGGGGTGCGCCGTCCGGGAGCACCGCGCGGACCCCGTGGTCTCCGTGGCCGACAACTACGACCGCCTGCACTACCCGCCCGGCGGCGCCGCCCGGGACGCGCGCTACACCCGCTACCTCGGCCCGGACACGCTGCTGCGCACCAGCACCACCGCGCTGGTCCCGCCCGCGCTGCGCTCGCTGGCGCCCCATCCGCCCGCGGACGTGCTCCTGGTCTGCCCCGGGCTGGTGTACCGCCGCGACGCCATCGACCGGCTGCACGTGGGCGAGCCGCACCAGGCGGACCTGTGGCGCGTCGCCGCCCGGCCGCTTGGCACGGAAGCGCTGCGGGAGATGGTGGACGCCGTGGTGGGCGCCGCGCTCCCCGGCGCCGCCTGCCGCTGCAGCCCCGCCGAGCACCCCTACACGCTGCACGGGCTGGAGATCGAGGTGCGCGACGGCGCCCGCTGGGTGGAGGTCGGGGAGTGCGGCCTCGCCCTCCCCGCCCTGCTCGCGGAGGCGGGGCTGGACCCGCGCCGGCACTCCGGGCTCGCCATGGGGCTGGGGCTGGACCGGCTGCTGATGCTCGCCAAGGGGATCGACGACATCCGCCTGCTCCGCTCGGACGACCCGCGCGTGGCGGCGCAGATGCTGGACCTGTCCCCCTGGCGCCCCGTGTCCCACCAGCCCGCCGTCCGCCGCGACCTCTCCGTGGCCACGGCGCCGGACCGCACCCCGGAGGAGATCGGCGACCGGGTGCGGCAGGCGCTCGGCGCGCGCGCGGAGGCGCTGGAAGCCGTGGAGGTGCTCTCCGAGACGCCGGGCGATGACCTCCCGGCGGCCGCCGCGGAGCGCCTGGGAATCCTCCCCGGGCAGAAGAACGTGCTGGTGCGCCTGGTGGTCCGCGACCTGGAGCGCACGCTCACCGCCGCCGAGGCGAACCGGCTGCGCGATGCCGTGTACGAGGCGCTGCACGAGGGGACGGCGTGGCAGTGGGCGGGGAGGTGAACGGCGGTACGGAGTACGCGGTACGCTGAACGGCGGCTGGCCGGCCGGATGTGACCCGGAGGCGGACCCGGTCGTCCTGCTCGCGGCCCTGCCGTCCGCGCGGAGGGTCAGGCCGATGGAAACACTCGCCGCCCGACCCGGATCCGCTCCGGCGCGGGGGCGCAAACGCAGTATGGAGAGGACGTCATGGTGAGGATTCCCGGATTCGTGAAGAGCCGGAGGGGGGCCGCCGCGGGGCTGGCGTGCGGGCTCGCCCTCCTCGCCGGGTGCGACAGCTCCCCCACCACCCGGGAGGACGACCGCGACGCCTTCCTGGTGGAGGTGGTGGGCGAGCAGTTCTACGTCCGCGCCGCCAACCCGGAGACGGTGGCGGCGCTCAGGGCCCGCCAGCAGAGCGGCGAGGTGAGCGTGGTGCTGGGCGAGGTGAAGCAGGGCGACGGCGGCTTCAACGCGCCGTGGAGCTGGCACCTGGACCCGGCCACCGTGGAGGTGGCGGACGCGGCCATCGAGCTGTGCGACGGCCGCCCCAGCATGGTGCAGCAGGACGTGGGCAAGTGGATCGCCGAAGTGGGCGTCTACTGCCCGTGGGGCGCCAGGGTGGTCAGCGCGCCCGAGTAGCAGCCGGGGCGCCGGCTGGACGAATCCGGGGGCCGTGGTCCGACGTGGACCGCGGCCCTTTTCCGTCCCCGGCGCAATCCTCGCGCCGCAGCCCGCCATCGGCGGTCCGAACGATCCCCTGGAACCGGCAGCGGAATGGAAGCCACCCCCGCGAGCGTCACCACCGTCCTCTTCGACCTGGACGGCACGCTGGTGGACACGTACCGGCTCTACCTGGAGAGCTACCGGCGCGCGCTCGCGCCGCACCTGGGCTACGCGCCCACGGACGAGGAGATCGTCGCGCGGCGGCCCTCGGCGGAGCGGCTGTTCCTGGCGGAGTGGCTGGGCGACGACCGGGTGGACGCCTGCCACGCCGCCATGCGGGAGCACTACGCGGCGCTGCACGGCGTGCTGGGCGAGGGGATGTACGAGGGGGTGCGGGAGATGCTCGCCGCCCTGCGCGCCGCGGGGATGCGGCTGGGGATCGTCACCGGCAAGGGGCGCGGCGCCTGGGAGACCACGGCCGCCGCGCTGGAGCTGGGCCGCTTCGAGGTGGTGGTGACGGAGGACGAGGTCCGCGCCCCCAAGCCCGACCCCGAGGGGCTGCTCGCCGCCCTGGACGCGATGGGCGTGGAGCCGGGGGCCGCCGTGTACGTGGGCGACTCCGCCGGGGACCTGCGCGCCGGCCGCGCCGCGGGCACCCGGGTGGCCGCCGCGCTCTGGCCCAAGGACGCCCCGGGCGAGCGGGAGCGCTTCCTGGACGAGGTCCGCGCGCTGGAGCCGGACTGGACCTTCGACCGGCCGGCCGACCTGACGCGGACGTTCGCGCCGTGGTGCTGAGGCGCCGCCCCGCCCCCGGCCCTATCCCGGCGTGACGAACTGCCGGTAGTGGTCGAACCGCTCCAGCACCCGCGACACGTACAGCACCGGCTCCAGCCCCCGCGAGAAGCCGTGCTTCACCACCGGGTCCGTGTACACCTCGCGCTTGGACTTCTGCAGCAGCCACTGCGACACGTCGCTCCACGAGCGCGGGTCGCCCCCGTGCTTCTCGGTGAGGCGCTGCGCGTCCTCCACGTGGCCGCTCCCGGTGTTGTAGGCGGCCAGGATGAACTTCAGCCGCTCCGCAGGGTCGGGGATGCGGGGCGTCCAGTGCTCGCGCAGGTCGCCCAGGAAGCGGACCGCCCCCGCCACGTTCTGCTCCGGGTCGCGGGAGTCGCGGACCCCCACCGCCCGCGCGGTGCGGGGCATGAGCTGGAGGAGCCCCTCCGCCCCCGCCCAGGAGCGCGCGTCCGGGTCGAAGCGCGACTCCTGGAAGGCCTGCGAAGCCAGGAGCCGCCAGTCCCACCCCAGCTCGCCCGCGGCGCGCCGGAAGAGCGCGTCGTACTCCGAGAGCCGGCTCGTCTCCGAGGTCAGGTACTCGCTCTCCACCCGCTCGCGGTAGCCCTCCCGGTCCACGAAGTACTTGCGGTACAGCTCGCGCACCCGCTCCTGGTTCTCCGCCGCGCCGATCCAGCGGTTCAGCTCCGCCAGCAGCGCCGGGGAGCCCTCCCGGACCATCCAGGCGACGGGGTGCGCCGGGCCCAGGGTGGGCTGGAGCACCAGGTTGTCGTAGTACGTCGCGGAGAGCCGCGCCACGTTCTCCGGCGCCACCGCCAGGCCGATCCGTCCCAGCGCCACGGCCCGGACCAGCGCCTCGCTGCGGGTGCCCGGCTCCGCCTCCACCACGCGGATGTCGCCGCTGATGCTGTCGGAGATCTCCATCAGGCGCTCCGCGTAGCGCGAGTCGCCGGGGAGGTGGACGCGCTCCCCGGCCAGCTCCCCGGGCGCGGTCACCAGCCGCGCGCGGACCGGGACGCTCCCGCCGGACCGGGCCGCCCGCAGCAGGGTGTCCGCGGCCGCCGGGAGCCCCGCCGCCGCGAGGGGGGCGCCGCGCTGCACCAGCGTGGGCCGGGTGAGGTACAGGGGCTGCGTGAAGGCCGCCCCCTCGCCCGCGTAGTCCGACGGGGCCAGGCGGGCGGCGACGACGTCGCCCGCGCCGCGGCGGAGCAGCACCGGGAGGCTGTCCCGGTCGCGGACCACCACCGCGTTCAGCTCCACCCCCAGGTCGGTCGCGAAGGCCCGCAGCAGCTCGTACTCGAAGCCCATGGGCTCGCCGCGGTACAGGAAGTAGCTGGTGGAGTTGAAGGTGGTGAGCACCGTCAGGGTGTCGCGCGCCCGCACCTGGGCCAGGTCGGACGTGGCGGCGGCGCGCTCGGGCCGGGGCTCGCGCTCCCGCCCGCAGGCGGGGAGCAGGAGGAGGAGGAAAAGGGCGAGGACCGGGGTCGGGCCGTGTCTCCGGCGCTGCATGGTTGTCGGGGGCTCGGGACGGCGGACGCCCACCCGCGGGCGCCCTGTCTGCCCCCCGTCCCCGCCGCAGGATGCGTTCCGGGACGGCGTCAGCTCCGCGGCGGCCGCCGGGTGAACAGGATGAAGTCGCCGCGGTCCCGGAACTCCGCGGGGTCCACCTGCTCCAGGTCCGCGACGGGTACCGCGGAGACCACCACCACGCGGGCGCCGGGCGCGCGGCGCTCCAGGCGCGGGACGATGCCCAGGCGGCGGTCGGTGTGGAATGCGCCGTTGAAGTGGACCACCAGCGCCCCCGGCCCGTGCCGCTCCCGCGCCCGCGCGGCCGACTCCGCCATGGTCTCGTCCTTGGCGCACTGCGCGAGGTAGAAGCGCTCCGTGGCGGCCGTCTGCTGCTCGGCGGTGCCGGGCACGGGGTGCGCCCGCATCTGCTCGGCAAACCGGGCGTGGTAGGCGTCGCGCGGGCACTCGCGCCGGGCGGCGACCCAGGCGCGCTCCGCGGGGGAGAGCGAAGCGAGCGTGTCCGGGCCGCGGCGCGACACCGCCGACGCGATCCGCCGGGGGACGTTGCCGGCCACCACCGGCCAGCCGCGCTCCCGGGCGAATTCCACCAGCGGCCGGTAGTCCGCCGCGTAGTTGGGCCACGGGCGCGAGCCGGCCACGAACGCCGACTCCGCCGCCTCCCCGGCCAGGTAGCGGTCCAGCAGCGGCTGCACGTCGCGCTCGAACATCTCCATCGCCACCACCACCCGCTCGCCGCGCGCCGCCAGCGCCTCCAGCAGCGCCCGCTGGAGCCGGTGCGTGGCCGCGTCGCCGTGCTGCTCCCCCACGAACGCCACGTCCGCCGCGGCGACGGAGTCCGCCAGCGCGGCGAAGTCCGCCCAGCGGCCCGCGCGCGCGTCGTACACGCGGTGCGGCACCGAGTCGGCCGGCGTCCGTGCGGGGAGCGGAGCCGCCGCGAGGGCGGCGAGGAGGGCGAGGGCGGCGGCGGATGCCCGCCGGAGGGGAAGAGTCGGTCTGCGCACCGGGCACCTCGCTGCGGGGACTCCGTCCGGAACCAGCCCCGGACGGCGGTGGGATCCCCGCACATCTAACCACGGCGCGCGGAAAACACAACGGCGGAACGACGCCCCCCCCGGAACGCCGCCCGCCGTTGTGGTCCTGCAGTACTGATCCGGTCCTCGTCGTGTGCTACGCCGCGGGCCCGCCGGAAGTTTCAGCCGGCCCGCCGGCCGCCGGCGGAGCCGCCGTCAGAGGCGGGGGAGCTGGCGCACCACCACCCGCTCCACGCCCATGTCGTCCTTTTCCAGGTACGCCGCCCGCCCGCTGGGGCTGAACGCATCGGGGAGCCTGTGGCCGGTCACGGTGCCCAGGTAGCGGCCGTCGGGGGCCACCACGTCGATGGGCCCGGGCTCGCCCCACTCCTCGCCGGTGCGCTCCACCCAGATGCGCCCGGCGCCGTCCACACGCAGGCCCTGGATGGCGGGGATGGTCTCCGCGAACTCCATGTCGCGCAGCTGCTGCTCGATCATCTCCGGGGACATCTGCCCCCGCCCGCCGCCCCCCGGGCCGACGGAGACCACCCGCATCCCCTCGCCGGTGCGCATGGCCTCGCGGCGGCGCTCCCGCTCACGCTGGCGGTCGGCCTCGGTGACCTTGCGCTCGCGCACGGGGCGCTGGATGTAGCGCACCGGCTGGCCGTCGCGCATCACCTTGAGGGTGTAGCCGGGCGTGTGCGCCACCACCAGGTCGCCGCCGGGGAGCATCCCCCAGCTTACGCTCGGCGTGAACACCGGGATGCTCATGCGGAACGACACCTGCCGCTCGCCGCGCGAGGGCTCGCTCGCCTGCGTCTGGCTGTTGATCTCGGTGGGGGCGTTGAACAGCCGCACCGGCTCCGCCCCCGCCGCGAAGGGCTGCCAGACGATGGGCGTGGCCTGGAGCACCTCCCGGCGCATCCGCCCGTCCATGGTCATGGGGGGCGCCTGGCGCACCGCCGTCACCACGCCGCCGCGCGGGTGGGACGAGAAGCCGCCGCCCATCGCCATGGGCATGTAGCCGTCCACGAACGGGACGCTGCGCAGGTAGCGCCCGTCCGGCGAGAACAGCGAGTACGAGCGGGCGATCAGGTCCGCCACGGCCACGGTGCCGTCCCCCTGCACGGTCATCCCGAGGGGCATCTGGAACTCGCCCGGCCCCCCGCCCTTCTTGCCGAACTGCCGCACGAACCTGCCCGCGCGGTCGAAGACCAGGACGCGGTGCCCGCCGCCGTCCAGCACGTACAGGTTGTCGGCGCGGTCGAACGCCACCTGCTCCACCCGCGAGAACATCTCCCACTCGCGCCCCTCGGCGGTCCCCACGGCGAACACGGGGGTGGGGCGGAGGGCGAGGGCGCGGTCCTCCCCGGGGAGGCGCACCGTCTGCTGGGAGTGGGCCGCCGGGGCGGCGACCAAGGCCGCGGCGAGCGCCGCGAGGAACAGGGTACGGGGCCGGGTACCGCTCATACGTTCACCCGCCTTTCGCTGTGGGGATGGGGGGCCGGGCGGGGAGCCGCCGGCCGGGAGGTGCTTCCTGCGGGGTTCGATGCCACCCCCGGCGGAAGGGTTGCCCGGAGGGTGGCGGGGTGCCATGATCCCGCCTGGCTCCGGGTGGCACATGGCCTGCCTGGAACGCCCGGAGTCCTGGCCGATTCGAGAGGAACGGGGGAGGGAGAACGCTTGACCACGCACGCCGCCCACCACTGGCACGACTACCCGCAGCCGCCCGGCGAGCACCACACGGTGGTGGGCACCGTCAAGGTGTTCCACGGCTTCCACTCCCCCCAGCTCCACAACCGCCGCGACATCCTGGTGTACCTGCCGCCCTCGTACCGCAACAGCGGCCGGCGCTACCCGGTGGTGTACATGCACGACGGGCAGAACCTGTTCGACGAGGCCACCAGCTTCGGGGCGGAGTGGGGGGTGGACCAGACGCTGGAGGCGGGGGCCGAGCAGGGGCTGGAGGCGATCGTGGTGGGGATCCCCAACATGGGCGACGCCCGGCTGGACGAGTACAGCCCCTGGCTGGAGGAGCGCCACGACGCCGGCGGCAGCGGCGACCTGTACCTGGACTTCCTGGTGCAGACGCTGAAGCCCGTGGTGGACCGCGACTTCCGCACCCTCGCCGGCCGCGAGCACACCGGCATCGCCGGCTCCAGCATGGGCGGCCTCATCTCGCTGTACGCCTTTTTCCGCCACCCGGAGACTTTCGGCTTCGCCGGGGTGATGAGCCCCGCGCTCTGGTTCGGCGGGCGCAGGATCTACGGCTTCGTGGAGGCGGCCCCCTTCGTCCCCGGCAAGCTGTACCTGGACGTGGGCACGCAGGAGGGCTCCGAGGAGCTCCAGGACGTGCGCCGCCTGCGCGACATCCTGGTGGCCAAGGGCTACGAGAAGGGGAGGAACTTCCTGTACGTGGTGGAGATGGGCGGCGCCCACAACGAGCGCGCCTGGGCCAGGCGGCTCCGCAAGGAGCTGCACTTTCTCCTCGGCGTCCCGTTGCGCAGCCCGCGCGCTCGTACCGGGTCTGACTGAAACTGCCTTTTACTGCGGGTGTGGGCGTGCCCCTCGCTGACGCTCGGGTCGGGCTGCGCGCTGCGTAGGGGAGAGGGGGAGCACTGCAACGGCACCCCCTCCCCCGGCCCCTCCCCGCAAGGGGGAGGGGAGAACGACACGACCACGCCGAGGGTCGGGAAGCCCTCCCCCAGAATTGGGGGAGGGTGGCGGCTCTCAGGCCGCCGGGTGGGGGCCCGAGGACGCAGCCCACCGCCTGTTCGCGCACGAAAAAAAGCCCCTCCCCTGCTTGCGGGGGAGGGGTTGGGGAGGGGGCCTGCCGCGGACGCCAGCGCGATGCCCGACCCCGCGCCAGCGAGGGGCACGCCCGCCCCCGCCGTCAACTCAGTTCACGCCGCCGCGAACATGCGCGAAAGGTGAAACTGCTGCGACGCCTCGATGAACTCCTCGAACAGCCGGTGCGTCCCGGCATCGACCTCCACCAGGATCTCCGGGTGCCACTGCACGCCCACCAGGAACGCCTCGCCCGTCCCCTCCACCGCCTCGACCAGCCCGTCTGGCGACAAGGCGGAAGGCACCAGCCCCTCGCCCATGCGCCGGATCGCCTGGTGGTGCATGCTGTTGACCATCACCCGCTCCGCCCCGAACAGCCGCCGCAGCCGCGTGCCCTCGGGGAGCTCCACGTCGTGCGCCAGGTGGTCGCGCGCCCAGCCGGCGCCGGGGAAGTAGTCGTGCTTGATGGCGTCCGGGAACTGGTCCGCGCAGTCCTGGTAGAGCGTGCCGCCGGCGGCCACGTTGATCACCTGCATCCCGCGGCACACGCCGAACACCGGCTTCCCCTCCTCCATGGCCCAGCGGGCGAAGAGCAGTTCCACCCGGTCGCGGGCCAGGTCGGTGCGCCCGCACAGGTCGTGGCGCTCCTCGCCGTACGAGCCCGGGTCCACGTCCACGCCGCCGGCCAGGAACACGCCGTCCAGCCGGTCGTAGATGGCGCGCAGCGTCTCCTCGTCGTCGTCCAGCAGCGGCACCATCCAGGGCACGCCGCCCACGTAGGTGACCGCCGTGTAGTATCGGCTGTTCATCACCCACGAGTGGGGCAGGTCCTCGGGAATGCGGTCGATGGACTGCAGGGTCTGCGTGGGGATGCCGACGACGGGACGCTGCTGCATGGAATTCTCCTTCGGGGAACTGCTCGGGTCCGGACGACGTTCCGGGGAGGGGGGATGAGCACAAATTAGGCCGCCATCCCCCGCTCGACAAGAGCCGTCGCCGCGACAAACGTTTCCGCGGCGGTCCCGCCCCTTACACCGTCACCCCCTCGGCGGTTTCCCGGACCAGCTGGTCCACCACCGCCTTGAGGTCGCCGGTGCGCTCGAAGGTGGCGATCTGGCGGTCGGCGCTGGCGCCCCCCTCCAGGATGCGGTAGGCGTACTCCACCTCGGCGCGGCTCCCCAGCTCGTCCACCACGTCGCCGATGAACCACTCCAGCAGCTCGCGGATCAGGTCGCGCGCGGGGACCTCGGCCTGCTTCCCCAGGTCCAGCAGCCGCCCGTCCAGCCCGTAGCGCACCGAGCGCCACTTGTTCTCCTCGATCAGGTCGGGCGGGTACACGCGGAAGGTCATGTTGTCGCGCCGCAGCTTCCACAGCTTGGCGATGATGGCCTGGAGGATGGCCGCGATGCACACCGCCTCGTCCACGCGGGTGCACACGTCCAGGAAGCGGAACTCCAGGGTGGGGTACGCGTGGTGGGGGCGCACGTCCCAGTAGATCTTGGAGCCGTCCGGGATGCAGCGGGTCCTCACCAGGGTGTCCAGCAGGTACTGGTAGTCGGCCCAGCCGCGCATGATGCGGGGGACGCCGGTGCGCGGGAAGTTCCGGAACACCACGCTGCGGTACGACTTGAGCCCCGTGTTGCGGCCCTGCCAGAAGGGCGACGACGAGGTCAGGCAGAGCAGGTGCGGCATGAAGTAGCGGGACACGTTCATGGCGTCGATCAGGAACTCCCGGTCGTCGATGCCGATGTGCACGTGCGTCCCGAAGATGAGCAGCTGCTGCGCCAGGTCCTGCATGTCCGCCTTCACCCCCATGTAGCGCTCCAGGGGGGTGATCTCCTGCGTGGTCCAGTGGGTGAAGGGGTGCGTCCCGGCCGCCGCCACCCGCAGGTCCTTGCGGGCCGCCAGCCCGATCACCATCCCCCGCAGGCGCTTGAGCTCGGCGCACGCCTCCGCCGGCGTCTGGCACACGCGCGTCCCGATCTCCACGATGCTCTGGTGCAGCTCGGGCTTGATCTCGCCCAGCACAAGGTGGTCGTCGTGCAGGATCTCGGTGATGTAGGAGCGCAGCTCCCGCGTCTCCGGGTCGATGATCTGGTACTCTTCCTCGATCCCGATGGTGAGCGACGGCGGCTTCATTGAAGCTCTCCGAGTGCGAGAGTGCGTGGGTACGGAAGTGCGAAAGTGCGGGAGTGCGAAAGTGCGAGAGTAGAGCCACGGCACGCGCGGGCGTCCTGCCGTTCCCGCACTTTCGCACTCGGGAAGGGCAGGGACCGGGTGGGGCCGCACTTTCGCACTTTCATCGCCGCTCCACCACGAAGGTGGGGACGCTGGAGCCGCCGCCGGCGGTGACGTTGAGGAGCGCGGCGGTGGACAGGCGGGTCAGGCAGCCGTCCATGTACTGGCCGTGGAAGATGAACGGGGCGGTGTCCAGCATCCGGTCGGCCAGCTGCACCTTGCCGTCCACCAGGCTGGGGTACGGGGCCTTGGGGAGCTCCACCCGCTCCTGCACGATGTGCGGCGAGTCCAGCGCGGTCCTGAGCGCCGCCTCCCAGGCGTCGTCGTCCACCTCCCACCCCAGCACGATCCCCTTGCCGCCGTACTCGTCGTTGGGCTTGAGGACCATGCGCTCGCGGTTCTCGCGCACGTAGGGGAGCAGGTCCACGTCCTGGCCGGCGTGGAAGGTGCGGCGCTCCTCCAGGTTGCGGGTCCAGGGGATGTTCGCCTCGACGGCCTCCAGCTCCGGCCCGGTGAACAGGTGGGCGTTGCGCTCGTCGCTGAGCACGGCGAGCGACGCCTTCTTGTGCAGCAGCTTGCAGCGGAACGGGTTCACCATGCACACGGCGCCGTCGCGAACCGCCCGCACCACCGGGTGGTCCAGCCCCTGCCCGCCCTGCTGCACCAGCTCGGTGATCAGGACGCGCTTGTAGATCAGGGTGACGTGGAAGTCGCCCGCCATGAGCTTGCCGCCGCGGTACTCGACCTCGCGCGGGTCGGCGATGACGCACTCGATCCCCTGCGAGTGGAAGTAGTCCCGGAACAGCACGAACTCGCTGAAGGTGGGGACCTCCTTCCAGTCCAGGATCGCCACCCGCGGCGCCTCACGCCGGCCGGCGAACTGGTGGAACGAGTCCACCAGGGCGTGCATCACGTTGTGCCGCGCCGGCAGCGGACGCACCGAAAAGGTCCGCAGGAACTCGCGCATGGCGGGGAGCCCCAGGAACATCTCGGAGAGCACGTCGTTGTACGCCGGGGCCGCGGGGGTCTCGGCGTTGTACTCGGTGAACTTGAGCCCGCCCTTCCCCGAGATGAAGAAGGCGTCCAGCCGCGAGGTGGGGCTGGGGTCGCGGAAGCCGGGGTCGTGGTGGATCACCTCCTCCTCCCACCCCTCCAGCCCGAACTGCTTCCGGAACACCGGGTCGTCCATGGCCGCCGCGTACGCCTTGCCGAAGGCGCGCATCACCAGGGCGACGCGCGCCTGGAGGAAGCGGTACATCTCCGGGGTGAGGAAGCGCGGGCGCAGCACCGTGCACAGCGGCTTGTCGCCGAAGAAGAGGCCGCGCCTCGCCTGCTGGTCGTCGAGCTGCGCCTGGGTGTCGGCGGCGAGCTCGTCGCCGAGCAGGTCGTGGTAGCGATGGATGGCTTCCTGGAGCGCCATGGACCGGACCGGGCCTGGGTGAAGGTTGGGGTGCGCCGCGCGCCTACTCGGCGGCGCCGGGGTCGGTCTGGTGCGCCGGGTCCGCGACCGACGGGTTCCCCGGGGCGTCCGGGCTCAGCGCCGGGGGCGTCTCCACCACGGGCTTGGCCGCGGCGTCGAAGCGGTCCATGCCGTGCTCCCCCGCCGTGTCCCCGCCGCCCTCGCGGCCGCTCCCCGGCTCGGGGCCGTCGTACTCGCGCCGGGAGCCCGACGCGCCCAGCCCCTGCGCCAGGCTGGGGAGCCCCTCCGCCAGGTCGCCGGCCGCGCCCTCGCGGTGCACCGGCCAGATCCCCTGCGTCGCCGCGTCCGAGGATCCGCCCTCCCCCGGGTCGCCGGAGAGCCAGCCGCGCGGGTGGCGGCTGGCGGTGAACAGCTCCTCCCAGCGCAGGGGGCCGCGCTGCGGGCGCGGCGCCTTGGCCAGGCGGATCGCCATGTCGGCCATGTTCCGCACCACCCAGTCGAAGTAGTGGGGCGTCAGCGAGTTGACGTCCATGTCCGGGGCCGGGTTCATGAAGTCGATGGCGTAGGGCACGCCGTCCTTGACGGCCCACTCCAGCGAGCACATGTCGTAGCCCAGCGCGCGCATCAGCGCGAGCGAGTCGTCCACGATGCGCCGTCCCAGCTCCGGGGTGAGGTGCTCGTGCTCCACGTGGTAGCGGCGCTCCTTGGGGTCGTACTTGATGGGGAGCACCACCTCCTGCCCCAGCGCGATGCAGCGGACGAAGCGGTCCCAGTGGATGAACTCCTGCACCACCATGGTCATCCGCCCGGACTCGTCGTAGCTGTGGATGAGCTCCTCCAGCGAGCGGCAGATGTACACGTCGCGCCACCCGCCGCCGTGCGCGTCCTTGAGCACGCAGGGGAGCCCCACGTAGTCCACCACGCCCTGCCAGTCGATGGGGTAGCGCAGGTTGCGAAGGCTCTTCTCGTGGTCGATGCCGGGCACGTACTCGCGGTTGGGGAGCACCACCGTCCTGGGGCTGGCGATCCCCAGCTTGGTGGCCAGCGACGCCCCGAAGAACTTGTCGTCCGCCGTCCACATGAAGGGGTTGTTGACCACCGTGCACCCCTGCAGCACGGCGTGCTTCAGGTAGGTGCGGTAGAAGGGCACCTCGTGCGAGATGCGGTCGATGATCACCGCGTACGGCACGGGCTCGTCCATGCGCGTGGCGTCGAGCGTGATGAACTCGGCCGTCACCCCCTCGTCGCGGCGGTTGACTTCCTCGATGAAGGCGGGGGGAAAGGACCACTCCATCCCGACGAGCAGGCCGACTTTGAGCGACATGGCGGTTTCCTCTTCTGCGTGGTCTGAGCGTGGTGGTGCTTGCGTGTGCTTCTGCTTCGTCAGGTGCCGTGGGGCCGCTCCGGAGCCCGGACGATACTGCTGTCCGGTCTCCTGCGCGGGCTACGGGAGCCCCGCCAAACTGCCGGCGGGTCTCCCTGCGCCGGAGTGAGCCAGCCGAAACTGCCCGGCTGTCTCCCTCCGAACCGATCTATGTGGGTACTGCGAACGGCGGGCCCCTCCCCCGGCCCCTCCCCGCAAGGGGGAGGGGAGAACTGCGGAACAGCCCT
>JBFMFL010000064.1:0-28029 GCA_040752145.1 Gemmatimonadota bacterium | reverse complement strand
AGAGCGTGCCCAGCAGCAGCATTCGGATCACCAGCTCCGGATCGATGCTTGGCCGCCCTCGACCTGCGCTGTAGCAGCTGGCGACCGCCTCGCGAACGAACGAGAGATCGAGCACGGCGTCGAGCTTACGCAGGCGGTGATCCGCCGGGACCAGCGCCTCCAGGTCCACCATCTGGAACAGCGCCGGCTGGGAGTCGTTGCGTCCGAGCATGTGGAACGGGCAGTGAGGGGAGAGCGGTTCAGGCCGGCGCACAATCTACTGCCCACCCGCCCTCCCCGCCCGCTTTTTTCAACAGCCTTCTAGGGAGTTACTCCCTGACAACGCCCGCGACAACTGACTGTATGTGACGCAAGTCCCTTGCTTGACGGGCGGGATGCAGGCGCGGGGAGTGACGGCGAATGGTATTCTCAGGAGGACGGCGGCCTGCCGGACAACACCCCGGCGTAGCAGGAACAAGCATGGGCCAATCGTACTCCGGCGTATGCTCCGGTTCGGCTGCACGCACCTGAGCTTGAGGGCGTCAGGCGATCGATCTGAGACTGGCGCGAGGTTAACAATTGTGTTAACCTTAGCGTGTGCGCGAGATCCGCTTCTACCGGACTGCCTCCGGCCGCTCCCCTGTCGAGGAGTTCCTCGATTCCCTCTCCGGCAAACAGGCCCAGAAGGTGGTCTGGGTGCTGCGGCTGGTCGAGGGACTGGAGCGTGTGCCCGAGCAGTACCTCAAGAAGCTGACCGGCACGGAGGACCTGTGGGAGGTAAGGGCGCAGCATGGAGGGGATGCCTTTCGCCTTCTGGGATTCTTCGACGGCCCGCGTCTGGTAGTGCTCGTCAGCGGGTTCGCCAAGAAGAGCGAGAAGACCCCGCGCCAGGAGATCGCGCGCGCAGAAGAGCGCAAAAGGGAGTACTTGAGCAGGGAGGGCAGGCATGAGTGATCTCACTCGGTACACGCGGACCCGGGCAGCGCGCGACCCGGAGTTTGCAGAGGGCCTGGAGAGCGGATACGAGGACTTCCGGATCGGGGTCCTGCTGCGGCAGGCCCGCGAGGAGGCCGGGCTGACCCAGGAGGAGGTCGCCCAGCGCCTGAACACGAAGAAGTCAGCGATCAGCCGCATCGAGAACCATGCGGGGGACATTCGGCTGTCCACACTGGAACGCTACGCCAAGGCTCTTGGGCGGCAGCTCTCCCTGGAGCTGGCCCCGCTGCGTCGTGCGCGCCGGCCCGCCTGACGGTTGCGCTGCGGGAGACGTGCGGCCGGCGAACCTCTGGTGTCGCTGATCGATGCTCCAGTCGCCGCGTCTGGATGGTGCTGCTCGGTCTCACGCACCTGAGCTTGAGCGCGTTAGGCGGCTTGCCCCGCGGTTTCCCCTCAGGTAAGCTTTGGGGCAGCATCGGTTTTCACCAGCAACCGAGGTTCTCCATGCCGCGTGAGGCCGTGTTCCACACCCACCCTGCGATCCTCAGCGGTACACCTGTCTTCGTCGGGACTCGTGTGCCCGTGCGGACCCTCCTCGACTACCTGGAGGCCGGAGACTCGCTCGACGTGTTCCTCGAGGACTTCCCCGGTGTCCAGCGCGAACAGGCGGTACAGTTCCTGGAACAGGCGGCGGAGGCGCTTCTGGGCCGCGTGGCGTGAGCGAAGCCCGTCGCGTCCTCCTGGACGAGTGCGTACCCGCCAGACTCGGGCGCGAGCTGCCGGAAGCGCTCCACACATCCTGCCGGGCCAGGTCGTCCACGTTGGGCCTCCCGCCCCTGACCGAGAGCGCTGCAGGTTCAGCGGATCCCGCCGCGATCCGTCCGAAAGCCCCGCCCGCCCATGCGCCTTGTTCGGCATCTCCCGTGGATCGACAGCGGAGCGGCCCTGCTCGCCGGCGTGGTCGTGCTCGCGCTCTCCGGGTGGCTGAGCGAACTGTACGCACTCCCGCGCCCGCTGCTCGTGGTGATGGGGGCGGCCAACCTCGCATACGGGACGTACTCCGGCACGCTGGCCCGCCGGGCACGCCGCCCGTACGGCCTCCTCGTCCTGCTCGTGGCCGCCAACGCGACATGGGCCGTGCTGTGCGGGCTGGCGGCCGTGCGCCTCGCCGACACGGCGTCCGCGTTCGGGCTGGCGCACCTGCTCGGCGAGGGGCTGTTCGTCGGCGGGCTGGCGGCCCTGGAGTGGCGCGAGCGCGAGCGACTCCTCTTCGCCGGGTGACCGCGGAGCGCGACTGCTCGGCCGGCTCCCGCACGCTGGCGGTCTACGCCTCCTCGTGAGCCTCGGCGAGGACGTGGACGACGACCCGGCCGCGGTTGAGCACGCCTGGGAGGTGGAGATCCGCAGCCGTCGTGCAGAGGTCGAGGCGGGTTCAGCCGAGCTGATTCCGGCGGAGCAGGTCTTCTCCGAGCCCTGATCCCGAACTCGGCGGACCGCCACGACGAGCAGGTCCCTTCTGCCGTGGTCCATCATCGTCGCGGTGGGCGCGCCCGGCATGCAACCCGCTGGGGGTGCCGCAGCAGCAGAACTCCCGGCGTGTCATCGCGGGTTCCGCCCACCTCCACCCGTCCTCAGAGGCTCCGTGAACCGAATCCGTTTTCTCGTGCCGCTCTGCACCACCGCCGTTTTCGGGTGCACCCCGGGCGCCCGGGGCGCCGGCGCCCCGTCCCCCGCGGCCCTCGTCCCCGTCTATGCCGACACGGCGCAGCTCCGCACCGGTACCCAGGCGATCGTCGACGGCTTCGCTGCGGAGGTTGCCGAGGCGCGCGGCGGCGCCCTCGCGGATGCGCCCCGCATCCAGGTCCGCAACACGCCGCAGCTGATCTTCTTCAGCGGCAGCGCGAACACGATCACGGTGCCGAGCTGGGAGACGCTTCCACCCCAGGTGAAAGAGGTGTTCCGGACGTTTGCGGCAGGAGGGGACGCTGAGGCTGAGCACCTGTTCCGAGCGTTCTTCAACCGCTTCCTCGTCGCGCACGAGGCGGCGCACTGGCTGCAGGCCCGGACCGGTCGCCGCGCAGCCACGCAGTACGAAAACGAGAACATGGCCAACCGCACGGCCGTCGCGTTCTGGCGCACGCAGCCCGGTGGAGAGCAGTTTCTCGCCGAGTTGGAAAGGCTCGCATCGCGCGCCGCCGCGGCCGTGCCGAACCCGACTCCAGCGGGTGAGGATCCTGTCGCGTACTTCGGTGCGAACTACCAGGCGCTCGGACGCGATCCGCTCAAGTACGGATACTACCAGTTCCACTTCATGGCCGATGCGATGCGAGATCGGTCGCAGCTCGACTTCGCGCGGATGGTGCAGGAAGGTCGGCGGTGAGGTGCCGGATCCACATCCGTGGACTTCCCCATGCGGTGGAGAGTGAGCGCATTCCGCACTTCCACCACGCCGCGCCCAAGCCGATGCCGGCGGTCGAGTTCCGGGCTGGGTCGCCGCACCTGTATGGCGCCGCGGCTGAGCACCCGGCTTCGCTGCCGGCGGTTCGGCGCGCCCCCGCCCGCGGGGATCCGATCCGCCTATCCGCCCGCCAGCCCGCCGCCCGGACTCCCCAGCAGCATCTCCAGCGCCCCGCGCGTCCGCTCCTCCAGCGTGCCGTCCCGCACCACCGCCCACACCACCCGCGCGCCGTTGATCGCCTCCTGCACGGCGCGCGCGAGGCGCTCCGTGTCCGTCCCGCGCGCCAGCTCGCCCGCGGCGACGGCGTCGTCCAGCAGCGCGCGGAACTCCGCCCGCTCCGCCAGAAAGAACTCCAGCGCCGGCGCGTGGAAATCCGGGTCCGTCAGGTCCAGCTGGAAGAACGCCAGGTGGTTGGCGAACTCCTCCGGCGTGTGTACGAACTGCGACGCGCACGCCGCGTAGTCGAACAGCGCAGCCAGCGGCGAGGTGCTGGCCCGGCGCACGTCCGCCACCTGCCGCCGCACCCCGTCCGAGGCGCCGCGCGACGCCGCCAGCAGCAGCCCGCGCTTGGAACCGAAGCGCTGCACCAGCGCCCCCGCCGTCAGCCCCACCTCGGCGGCGACGTCGGCGAGCGTGACGCGGGCGAGCCCCACGCGCGAGATCACGCGGGTGAGCGCGGCGAGGATCTCCTCGTCTGAGGCGGAGCGGGGTCTGGGAGACATGGCTTGACCATAGCTGAACGGAGATTTAGGATCAAGTAACTAAACCACCGTTTAGTATCATCTCCGGACGGAGGGTGAAAGGTGAAGCCGCTACAGGACAGGATCGCGGTCGTCGCGGGCGCCACGCGGGGCGCCGGGCGCGGGATCGCCCGCGCGCTGGGCGAGGCCGGCGCGACGGTCTACTGCACGGGGCGCAGCGTGCGCGGCAGGCCCGCCACCGGCACCCGCCCGGAGACCATCGAGGAGACCGCCGAGCTGGTGACCGCCGCGGGCGGCGTCGGGATTGCGGTGCGGACGGACCACACGGTGGAGGACGAGGTGCGGGCGCTGTTCGAGCGCGTCCGCGCCGAGCAGGGCCGGCTGGACGTGCTGGTCAACGACGTGTGGGGCGGCGACGAGCTGATGGAGTGGGGAAAGCCGTTCTGGGAGAGCGACGTGCGGAAGGGGCTGCTGATGCAGGAGCGCGCCGTCTGGTCGCACGTGATCACCGCGCGGCACGGCGTCCCGCTGATGGTGGAGCGCGGCAGCGGGCTGGTGGTGGAGATCACCGACGGCGACTCGCCGCGCTACCGCGGCAGCCTGTTCTACGACCTGGCGAAGACCTCCGCCATCCGGCTGGCCGCCGCCCTCGCCTACGAGCTGCGCCCGCACGGCGTCACCGCGCTCGCCGTCACCCCCGGCTTCCTCCGCTCCGAGGCCATGCTGGAGGGCTTCGGCGTCACCGAGGACAACTGGCGCGACGCCGCGGCCAGGGACCCGTTCTTCGCCGAGTCCGAGACCCCGCTCTACGTCGGCCGGGCGGTCGCCGCGCTGGCCGCCGATCCGCAGGCGTGGAAGAAGTCCGGCGGCGCCTACGCCTCCTGGACCCTCTCCGACGAGTACGGCTTCACCGACGCCGACGGCCGCCGCCCGCACTGGGGCCGCTTCTTCGCGCCGCGCCTGGACGCCCGCTGGGCCCAGCTGGTGGAGCTGACCCGCACCGAGCTGCGCGCCCGCGGCGCCGACCCCGACGCCGTCCTCCAGCCCGACCGCGAGCAGCAGACGCTGCGCATCCGTACGCAGGGCCCGGGTCCGGAATGGGTCAGCATCCCCGTGAACGACGTGGACGGCGTCCACGGCGACCTCCACCAGCTCGCGAGCATGGTCGCAGACCGTGCCGTCCTCGCGGCCACGTAGGCGCCCGCCCGGGAGGAGGTGGGGTCCTCCCGTAGAGATTCAAGCTGTCCGAGCGACAGCGAGTGCTCTGGCGAGTCCCTTCGGGTTTTTGAATTCCCTAGGGGGGGCCCCGCCGACGAGCGCGCCCCCGAGAATCGAGGCTACCAAAAAGGAACGCCGCCCACTCACCGGAGCGGGAGGCGTTCCTTGTCTGTCGATCTCGACCGGTCAGAACTGCAGCGTCACGTCGTACGCCACGGCGATGGGCTTGCTGGACGGGTCGCGCGCCGGCCGGAACCGCCACTCCAGCGCCGTGCGGCGGAGCTTCTGGTCGTACCCGCGGTCCCCGGTGGAGCGGAACTCCACGTCCCGCACCTTGCCCGTCGCGTCGATGTTCAGCCGCACCACCAGGGAGTCCCCGCGCACCCCGCGCGGCGGGTTGCTGGGCGGGATCAGCACGAACTCCGGCACCGGCGCCACCATCCGCCCCGCGCCCGTCCCCGGCCCCACCCCGGACCCGATCCCGCCCCCCGTGCCGCCGCCGGACCCTCCGCCCGAGCCCGGCCCGGTTCCCGGCCCCACCCCCTCGCCCTGCCCGGGCCCCTGCCCCGCCCCGGTTCCCCCGCCCTGCCCCGCCGACGCCGCGCCCGCGCCCGGCTGCGATCCCGCCGCGGGGGTGGCCGCCGGCGGCGTGGCGACGGGAGGCGTCGGCACGGGAGGAGGAGTCGGCGTCTCCAGCTGCGGCTCCGGCTCGGCCTCGGGCTCCGGCGGCGGAGTCACCTCCGGCACCGTGAGCGTCACCTCGGGGGCTGCCGCCGCGGGCGGCGCGATGTCCACGTAGGTCACCTGCTCGCCGCCGAACCCGCCGCCGCCGCCCCCGCCCCCCGCCGCCCCCTCCGAGATGCCGGTGAGCGTCCCATCGTCCAGCAGCGCATAGCCGGCCTTGCGCCCGGCGAGCACCGCCAGCGCCAGGATGCCGGCGTGCACCAGGGCCGAGACGGCCAGGCTGCGCAGGGCCCGCCGGCGCGAGACGCGCGTGCGGCGGCCGTCGAGGTGCTGGAACAGCGGAGTGGGCCCCGGCGTGAAGGTGAACCGGCGAGCGCGGACGGAATGATGATACCTCGCTCCCCCGCCGCGGGATCCCTGCGGCGGGGGAGGAGGGGCGGAGCAGGCGCTACAGCTCGATCTGCGCGCCCAGCTCCACCACGCGGTTGGGCGGGAGCCCGAAGAAGGAGGTGGCGGTGCGCGCGTTGCGCGACATCAGCGCGAACAGCATCTCGCGCCAGAGCGCCATCCCCGGCTTCTTGGAGGCGATCAGCGTCTCCCGCCCCAGGAAGAAGCTGGTCTGCATGGGGCGCAGGTCCAGGTCGGGGTGCTGGATCCGGGCCAGCGCGGCCGGGATGTCCGGGTCCTCCGTGAAGCCGTAGCGCAGGACGATGCGGAACATCCCCGTCCCCAGGTCGGTGACCTCGGAGCGCTGCTCGTCCAGGAGCGTCGGCACCTCCTCCGTCTCCACGGTGAGGAACACCACTCGCTCGTGCAGCACCTTGTTGTGGACCAGGTTGTGGAGCAGCGCGGGCGGCGTCCCCGCCGGGTTGCCGTACATGTACACCGCCGTTCCCGGCACCCGCGTGCGCGCGTTCTCCCGCACGTCCTTGAGGAACAGCTCGATGGGGAGCGTCTGGCTCTGCAGGCGGTCGGCCAGGATCTGCCGGCCCTTCTTCCAGGTGGTCATGATGGTGAAGAAGCCCGCCGCGATCACCAGCGGGAACCAGCCGCCGTCCGGCACCTTGACGATGTTGGCGCCCCAGAAGGCCAGGTCCACCACCAGGAACGCCGTCACCAGCGCCCCCACCTTCCAGACCGCCCAGCCGAAGCGGTTCCGCGCCACGTACGCGAACAGGATGGTGGTGAACACCATGTCGGTGGTCACCGCCACCCCGTACGCCGCGGCCAGGTTGCTGGAGGAGCGGAAGCCCAGCACCAGGCCGATGGAGGCCAGCATCAGCAGCCAGTTCACCGAGGGGATGTAGATCTGGCCGATCTGCCGCTCCGAGGTGTGCTCGATCTCCATCCGCGGCAGGTAGCCCAGCTGCACCGCCTGGCGGGTCAGCGAGAACGCCCCCGAGATCACCGCCTGCGAGGCGATCACCGTGGCCGCGGTGGTCAGCGCCACCAGCGGGTACAGCGCCCACTGCGGCGCCATGAGGAAGAACGGGTGCTCGATGGCGGCCGGGTCGCGGATGAGCAGCGCCCCCTGGCCGAAGTAGTTGAGCAGCAGCGCCGGGAGCACCACCGTGAACCAGGTGAAGCGGATGGGGCCGCGCCCGAAGTGGCCCATGTCCGCGTACAGCGCCTCGCCGCCGGTGACCGCCAGGAACACCGACCCCAGCACCAGGAAGCCGGGGATCCCGTTCTCCGCGAAGAAGCGCGCCCCGTACAGCGGGTTGACCGCCGCCAGCACCGCGGGGTTCTGCACCACCTGGCCCAGCCCCAGAACCGCCAGCGTCAGGAACCAGAGGAAGGTGACCGGCCCGAACACCTTCCCCACCCCCGCCGTGCCCCGGTACTGCACCGCGAACAGCCCCACCAGGATCGTCACCGTGGCCGGGATCACGTACGGCTCGAACAGCGGCGTCGCCACCTCCAGCCCCTCGATGGCGCTGAGCACCGAGATGGCCGGGGTGATCATGCTGTCGCCATAGAGCAGCGAGGCCCCGAACAGCCCGGCCAGCACCAGCGTCCAGCGGCGGCTCCCCGGCCGCATCCGCTGCGGGGGCGCCACCAGCGAGGTGAGGGCGATCATCCCGCCCTCGCCGCGGTTGTCCGCCCGCATCACGAAGGCCAGGTACTTGATGGAGATGACGATGATCAGCGCCCAGAAGATCAGCGACAGCACCCCCAGCACGTTGCCCGGCGTGGGCGCCAGCCCGTAGTGCGGCCCCAGCGACTCGCGCAGGGCGTAGATGGGGCTGGTGCCGATGTCGCCGTACACCACCCCCAGCGCGGTCAGGGCGAGGACGTAGAAGTACCGGCCCGAAGCCGGAGGGTGGTGGCTCGTCTCGGTCACGGCGGTCTCCGCTGCTTACAGCTCGATCCGTGCGCCCGGCCCGGGTGCGACGGCGTGCTTCCAATGACGAGGCGCCGCCCGGAACCGGGAGGCGCCCTGCGGCTCCTCATCATACCCGCCCCGCCCCGCGGCTGCAAACTACGCAACCGGCGTACCCGGGAGCTCAGCAGCTGGCAGCGAAAAGGGCCCCGGCGCTGTGCCGGGGCCCCTCCGTGCTCCTTCCGTGCAGGTCAGTCGTCCGAGGCCTCGCCGTCGGCCGTGGCGGAGATCCCCTTCATCCCCAGCACGTCCTTGACCTTGGCCTCGATCTCCGCGGCCAGCTCCGGGTTGTCCTGGAGGAAGGCCTTGGTGTTCTCGCGGCCCTGCCCCAGGCGCACGTCGCCGTAGGAGAACCAGGCGCCGGCCTTGTTGATGACCTCCGCCTCCACGCCCAGGTCCACCACGATGCCGTAGTGGTCGATCCCCACGTTGAACATGATGTCGAAGTCCGCCTGCTTGAAGGGCGGCGCCACCTTGTTCTTGACGACCTTGACCCGGGTCTTGTTCCCCACCAGGACCTCCTTGTCCTTGATGGAGCCGATCCGCCGGATGTCCATGCGGAGCGAGGCGTAGAACTTGAGCGCCCGGCCGCCGGTGGTCGTCTCCGGGGAGCCGAACATCACGCCGATCTTCTCGCGGATCTGGTTGGTGAAGATCACGCAGGTCTGCGAGCGGTTGATGGCGCCGGTCAGCTTGCGGAGCGCCTGGCTCATGAGCCGCGCCTGCAGGCCGACGTGGCTGTCGCCCATCTCGCCCTCGATCTCGGCGCGCGGCACCAGCGCCGCCACCGAGTCCACCACCACCACGTCCACCGCGCTGGAGCGGACCAGCACCTCGGTGATCTCCAGCGCCTGCTCGCCGGTGTCGGGCTGCGAGACGAGGAGGTTGTCCACGTCCACGCCCAGCTTGCGGGCGTACTCGATGTCCAGGGCGTGCTCCGCGTCCACGAACGCCGCCACGCCGCCGGTCTTCTGGACGTTGGCGATGACGTGGAGACAGAGCGTCGTCTTCCCCGACGACTCCGGCCCGTAGATCTCGGTGATCCGCCCGCGCGGGATGCCGCCGATGCCGATGGCGGCGTCCAGGTTGATGGCGCCCGTCGGGATCGCGTCGACCACCACCTTGGGGCCGTTGATCCCCATGCGCATGATCGCGCCCTTGCCGAAGGACTTCTCGATCTGCCCGATGGCGACGCTGAGAGCCTTCTTCCGGTCCTCGCTCTTCCTGTCGCTGATCTCGACTGTAGCCATGCTTTTCCTCGTCAAATTGTCGCGTTCACTCTCGTCGCCCGGAGCATGGATTTGTACCCCGGCAACAATATGCGGTTCCCGAAAGAAAAGCGAAAGAGGGACGTTCGGGACCGTCCACGACGGCGTCCACAAACCGCTTCTAATTTAACGATTTTCAAGCAGTTGCGCCATCGGCGAGCAGCTCCGCCGCCGCCTCGCCCAGCGCCCCGCCCGCCCGCCGGACCGCCGCGTCGTCCACGTCCAGGTGGGTGACCGCCCGCAGCCGCCGCGCCCCGAAGCGGGTCATGCGCACGCCGCGCCGCTCCAGCGCCGCCAGCAGCGCCTCGGGCACCAGCCGCGGGTCCTCCAGGCGCACCATGACGATGTTGGTGTCCGGCGCGTCCGCCGCCAGCCCGGGCGCCTCCGCCGCGGCAGCCGCCAGCTCGCGCGCCCGCCGGTGGTCCTCCGCCAGCAGCGCGAAGTTGTGGCGCAGCCCGAAGAGCGCCGCCGCCGCCAGGATCCCCGCCTGCCGCATCCCCCCGCCCAGCCGCCGCCGCGCCCGCCAGGCGCGCTCCATCACGTCCTCCGGCCCCGCCAGCACCGAGCCCACCGGGGCGCCCAGCCCCTTGGAGAGCGCCACCATCACGGTATCGGCAGGGGCGGCGAGATCCTTGAGGGAGCGGCCGCTCGCGACCGCCGCGTTGGGGAGGCGGGCGCCGTCCAGGTGCACCCGCGCGCCCCGCTCCCGCGCGGCGGCGGCCACAGCCTCCGCCTGCGCCGGGGGGAGGACGCGCCCGCCCGCGGCGTTGTGGGTGTTCTCCAGGCAGACCACGGAGGTGCGGGTGGCGAAGCGGGAGGGCGGCGGGACGTGCTCCAGCACCAGCTCGGGGGTGAGCAGCCCGTCCGGCGTGGCGACGGGGCGCAGCTGGACGCCGCCCAGCGCCGCGGCCGCGGCCTCCTCCCAGTCGAAGATGTGGCCGCGCCCGTCGATCAGCGCCTCGGTGCCCGGCTCGCCCAGGGCGATCAGCGCCGTCTGGTTGGCCATGATCCCGCTGGGGAAGAAGAGCGCGCGCTCCTTGCCCAGCAACTCGGCGGCGTACGCCTCCAACTCGTCCACCGTGGGGTCGTCGCCGAGCACGGCGTCGCCCACCTCGGCCTCGGCGATGGCGCGCCGCATGGCCGGCGAGGGGCGGGTGACGGTGTCGGAGCGGAGGTCTACGATGCTCGTGGTGCTGGGCATTCTCGGCAGCGGGAGGAGCGGGGATGGAGGGCGCCAATCTAGCGGCGCGCCGTTCCGCGCGCGAGGCCGGCGGCGGTCCGCCGCGGGCCTTGTGCGGCGCACGCCTTCGGGCGCAGGTTGTGTCCGCAACCCGCGACGTCGACCCCGGAACGGAAGAGGATCCATGCTCCCGTCTGCTCCACGCCCTCGCAGCGGCGCCGGCGCCGCGCTGCTTCTCCTCGCCTCGCTCGCGGCGGCGGGCCCCACCGGCGCCCAGGCGACGCGCCCGGACAGCGCCGCCCTGGTGACCGTGCTCGGACGCGACACCATCGCACTGGAGCGCTGGGTGCGCGCCGGGAACCGGATCGAGGCGGAGGCCGTGGTCCGCTCGCCCAGCACCTCGCTGCGCCGCTACACCCTGGAGCTGACGCCCTCGGGCGCGATGCGCCGCTTCGAGGAGCGCGTGCTCGACCCCGCCGCGCCCGGCGGTGCCCCACGGCGCGTCGAGACCATCGAGGCCGCCGACAGTGGCTGGACCCGGCGCGTGACGATGGGCGACTCCACGAGCACCTCCCGGGTACGGGCGGGCGCCGACGCGCTCCCCTGGGTGGACCTGGTGCACTGGCCCTTCGAGCTGGCGCTGCGGGACGTGCCGGCCAACGACACCGCGACGCGCCCGTTCCTGGCCGGCGGCCGCGCGCTCGCCTACACGCTGGCGCGGGTCGCGCCCGGCCAGGTGACGCTCACGCACCCGCTGCGCGGCCCGTCCACGGTCCGCACCGACGCGGCGGGGCGGCTCCTGGGGCTGGACGCCGCGCAGACCACCCGCAAGGTGGTGGTCACCCGCGCCCCCTGGGTGGACCTGGAGGGCCCGGCCCGCCGCTGGGCGGAGGCCGACCGCGCCGGCCGCGGCATGGGCGAGCTGTCCGGCCGCGCACGGGAGGAGTTCACTGTCGCCGGGGCGAAGATCTCGCTGGACTACGGCGTCCCCGTGCGCCGCGGCCGCGACATCTTCCCCGCGGTGGTGCAGTGGGGCCAGCTCTGGCGCACCGGCGCCAACCGCGCCACGCACTTCTCCACGGACCGCGCGCTGGTGCTGGGCGACCCCGCCCGCGGCGCCACGCTGACGGTCCCCGCCGGCGACTACACGCTCTTCAGCATGCCCGAAGCGGAGGGCGGCTGGCTGATCGTCAACCGCCAGACCGGCCAGAACGGCACGTCCTACGACGCCGCGCGCGACCTCGGCCGCGTGCGCATGACCCGGACGACCGTCGCCGATCCCGTGGAGCGCTTCACCATCCGCGCGGAGCAGGGCGGCGCGGCGGGAGCCGGCGTGCTGCGGATCGAGTGGGACCGCTCGCGGTTCGAGGTGCCGTTCCGGGTGCGGTAGGGCCCTCACCCGGCTCGCTTGAGGCTCGCCACCCTCTCCCAATTCTGGGAGAGGGGAGGAACTGCTGGAGATCGAAGTACGGCAGGCAGTTGCGTGAGGGATGTCGGCCCGAAGGGGCGAGACCGCGCGGCTGTTTGCGCGGGCTCGACTCCGTTGCGCACGGTCGTATCGTGCGTTACGGAGCCGCAGCCCGACCCCGGCGCCAGCCGGGGGCACGCCCGAACCCGCAGTCCAGTCCGTAAAAAACAGCGCCCCGGCCGGAGCAAGCTCCGACCGGGGCGCCGTCACGTCGAGATCAGGAAAAACTCTACCCGCGCGCAGCCTCGAACCGGCGCGACACCTCCTGCCAGTTGACCGTGTTCCACCAGGCCTCCAGGTAGTCCGGCCGGCGGTTCTGGTACTTGAGGTAGTAGGCGTGCTCCCACACGTCGCACCCCAGGATGGGCGTCTGCCCCTCCATGAGCGGGGTGTCCTGGTTGGGCGTGCTGGTGACCTGGAGCCCACCGTTGCCGGCGACCAGCCACGCCCAGCCGCTCCCGAAGCGCGTCTTCCCCGCGTCGTTGAACTTGGTCTTGAAGGACTGGAAGTCGCCGAAGGCCGAGCTGATGGCCTCCGCCAGCGCGCCGGTGGGCTCGCCGCCGCCGCCCGGCCCCATCACCTGCCAGAACAGCGAGTGGTTGGCGTGCCCGCCGCCGTTGTTGCGGACCGCCGTGCGGATGTCCTCGGGCACCTCGTTGATCCGCCGCATCAGCGCGTCGATGTCGCTCCCGGCGTCGAACTCCGGGTGCTTCTCCAGCGCGGCGTTGAGGTTGGTGACGTAGGCGGCGTGGTGCTTGTCGTGGTGGATCCGCATCGTCTGCTCGTCGACGTGCGGCTCCAGCGCGGCGTAGTCGTAGGGAAGGTCGGGAAGCGTGAACCCTGCCATCGTACACCTCCAGAGGGGTGGGAAGTCGGCCCTGCACGAAGATCCGCGGAGGCCGCCGGGTGCCCCGTCGGCCGCGCGGATCGCCAGCGGAAAAACACGCGGCTCCGGCCAGCAAGCATCGGGCCGCGCGCGGTTCCGCGAGCCCCGAAAATGTACGGCGCGCCGGATGTTTCGCCACCCGGCGCGCCGCTCGTTCCGTCTCCGTCCCGCCTCTGCGTGGGAGGCGCCCCGGACCTGGCCTTGCAATCACATGATGCCGGTCTAACCTTTCACGTGCGTGAGGTCGAGACTATCTCCGCCGGGCGCATGCAATCACCTGGGCTGGCAGGAACCCATGATCGAAGTCAAGGATGCCGTCACGGCCGCGATGGCATTTGCGCGTGCGGTATACGACGACCGCGAACTCCGGGGCCTGCGGCTGGAAGAGGTCGAGGCCGACCCGGACAACCCGGCCTGGAAGATCACGCTCGGATGGATCGAGCCCGACTACCGGCCTGTCGCGATCCTGGAAGGGATGCTGTCCCGGCACTCCGCCCCGCGGGTCTACAAGACGTTCCTGGTGGACGCGGAAACCGGTCGCGTCCAGAGCATGAAGATCCGCGAGACCGCCTGACCGGGAGACGCATGCCGGCGCACCCCGAATCGCTGATCCTCGACGCCAACCTCCTCGTGCTGCTGGTCGTGGGGAGCGTGGACGAGCGCCAGGTGCAGTCGTTCAGACGTACACGCGCCTACACCCGGGAGGACTTCCGCCTGCTGATCGGGTTCATGTCCCGGTTCGGCACCCTCCTCGTGACGCCTCACATTCTGACGGAAGCCACGAATCTGCTCGACGATCTCAAGGAGCCGATGCGCACCACCGCATTCGTCTTTCTGCGAGAGCTGATCTCGCGGTCGGAGGAGCGCTTCGAAGCGAGCGCGGAGCTCGCCGGCCGGCGACAGTTCGTGCGGCTGGGGCTCGCCGACACCGCGGTCCAGTCCGTCGCCGATGCCGGAGCCGCCCTGCTGACGGCGGACCTGGACCTGTACCTTGCCGCGTCGGCCACCAGCCGGCACGCCGTCAACTTCAATCACCTTCGCTCCGGTGCCTGGGGTCTGTAACAGCTCCCGGCGCCCACCCGGTCCTGGCGACTCACATCCGTCCAACGAAACGGGGCACCCTGCCAGGGCGCCCCGTTCGCATTGGAGCACGAGCGCTGGAGAAAGGCGCCTCGGCTATCCCCTCGCGGCCAGCTCCCGCTCCACCGCGGACCAGCGCCGCCCCAGCGAGACGACGTAGCCGAAGAGGAGGAGCCAGGCCACCGCGAAGGCCACGAACACGTGCGTGTAGTCGCGGAGCGTGCGCGGCGGCACGGCGCGCTGCGGCAGGCCGGGCCCGGGCTCCACGCTCCGCGTCTGCAGCGAGGCCGACGGGTCGGCGGCGGTCCCGCCGGCCTGCGCCTGCGCGGCGGGCGCGGCGGCGGACGAGGGCTCCTGCGCGCGCAAGGGGGCGAGGGCCGGCAGCGCGAGCAGCAGGAAGAAGACGAAAAGGCGCGCGGTCCGCATCAGCGAAGCACTCCCTGGGTCGAGGAAACGGGCCGGTCCAGCTCCGCGCGGATGCGCAGCGCCTCGGCGCGGGCGCGCAGCCGCTCCAGCCCGTAGCGGAAGAGCAGCAGCGCGAAGAACAGGAGCGTGAAGGCGAGGAAGCCCATCAGCAGCGTCTGCACGATCTCCGGGGCGGCCTTGGGGCCGTCCGGGCGGAGCACCACCGGCTGCGGGTGCTGCGAGCGGAACCAGTTGACGCTCACGTGGATCAGCGGGATGTCCACGGCGCCCACGATCCCCAGCACCGCCGCGAAGCGCTTGCCGCGCTCCGGGCTCTCGGTGGCGCCGCGGAGCATGAAGTAGCCCACGTAGATGAACCACAGCAGCAGCGTCAGCGTGAGCCGCATGTCCCACACCCACCAGGCGCCCCACGCGATCTTGCCCCAGAGCGGGCCGGTGAGCAGGACGATGGTGGTGAACACCGTCCCCAGCTCGGCCGCGGAGACCGCGACGGCGTCCAGCTTGTCGTCGCGCAGCCACAGGTAGCCCACGGAGCACAGGGCCACGATCCCGAAGGCCAGGAAGGCGACCCAGGCGGCAGGGACGTGTACGTAGTAGATGCGCTGCACGATCCCCATCTCCCGCTCCGTGGGAGCGTAGAAGAAGATCATCCAGAAGGTCACGAGGACCGCGGCGGCGGCGAGCGCGAGCAGGGCGTAGGCCCAGCGGCGGGTGCCGCTCAGCGACTCCACCGGGCCCTCCTCACTCCTCCACCACCGAGCCGAAGATCACGGTGCATACGAATAGGTAGATCAGGTCGAAGGCCAGGAGCATGCGGAGGTTCCCCATCACCTCCTCGAACGGGCGCCCCACCATGAGCCGCTGCGTCCCCGAGACGGCGAAGATCACCACCGGGAGCAGCAGCGGGATGAGGAGCACCGGGAGCATCATCTCCCCCAGGCGGGTGTGCGCCGCGACCGCCGCGAACAGCGTCCCCAGCAGCATGAACCCCACCGAGGCCAGGAACACGATCAGCGCCACCCCCCACAGCGACCCGGCGAACGCCAGCCCGAAGAACAGGGCGTACACCGGGAAGATGACGAGCTCCACCGACAGCAGGATCGCCAGGTTGGCGAGGAACTTCCCCAGGAACAGGACCCCGCGCTCCACCGGCGCCAGGAGCATCCCGGAAAGCGCTTCCTGCTCGCGCTCCATGGCGAAGGAGCGCCCCAGCCCCAGGATCCCGGCGAAGAGCACGGTCACCCAGATCATCGCCGCGGCGAAGTCGCGGGCGCGGAGCGTGGGATCCAGCGAGAAGCTGAAGACCAGCGCCACCAGGACGGCGAAGGTCCCCGAGAGCACCAGGCGCTCCCGCGAGCGCAGCTCCAGTACCAGGTCCTTGCGGGCGACCGCCAGGACCTGCCCCAGGAAGCGGCCCACCTACGCGGCGCCCGCGACGCGCTCGGTGTAGACGCGCTCCCAGCCGGCGGCGTCCACGGCGGCGCGGGGCTCGTCCGAGACCCAGCGGCCGGCCACCTGCACCACCACCCGGCTCGCCAGCTCCAGCCCCTGCGACAGGTTGTGCGTCACCAGCACCACCGTGCGCGCCCCGTCGCGGAGCCGCTCCAGCACGCCGTTGAGCATGGCCGCGGCGTGGGGGTCCAGCCCGGTGTAGGGCTCGTCCAGCAGCACCACGCGCGGGTCGTGCAGGAGGGTGCGGGCCAGCGCCAGCCGCTGCTGCATCCCCCGCGAGAAGCCGCGCACCCGGTCGCCGCGCCGCTCCCACAGCCCCACCCCCTCCAGCGCCTCGCCCACCCGCTCGCGCAGCCGGTCCAGCCCGTACAGCCGCCCGTAGAACTCCAGGTTCTCGGCGGCGCTGAGGCCGGCGTACAGGTAGGTCTGGTGCGACAGCACTCCGATCTGGCGCCGCCAGGCCCCGTCCCCGCCGGTCACCGGCTCCCCGGCGATGCGGACCTCGCCGCGGGTGGGGCGCGCCAGGCCGGCGAGCATCCGCAGCAGGGTGGACTTCCCCGCCCCGTTGGGCCCGAACAGCGCCAGGAACTCCCCCGCCGCCAGCGCGAAGTCCACCCCGCGCACCGCGGGGAGCGGACCGTACCACTTCTCCACCCCGCGCGCCTCCACCGGCGGCGCGGCGGCGGGCGCCGGGGCCGCCGGGGTCAAGCCAGCCGCGCGCCGCACCCCGCGCAGAAGCGGCTGCGGGGCGGGTTCACGAAGCCGCAGCCGTGGGCCAGGGCGATGTCCGGGAGCGACGCCGCCTCGACGCCCCGCAGCCGGTCCGCGGCGCGGATGGCGCGCATCGCCTCGGCGCCCAGGCGGTCGCGGAGGGCGCGGTAGTCGGCGTCGTCCAGCTTGCCGGCGGCGTAGTCGTACTCCACCTCCTTGAGGGAGGCGAGCGCCACCCGCCGCCGGGCCTCGGCGTCCAGCACGTCGCCCGCCGCCACGTCGCCGATCAGCGCGGCGCGGCGCGCCCACAGCGGGTGCACCGCCAGCGCGCCGGCCAGCAGCGCCAGCAGCACGGACAGGGCGAGCAGCGTCACCGGGCCTCCTCGGGCTCGCGGTCCATCTCGGCCAGGGCGGCGGCGAGCGTCTCGCGGTCCGCGCCGGAAAGCGACTCCGGCTCGGGATCGGGCGCGGCGTTGGCGCGGGAGCGGCGCAGCCACGCCCCAACCAGGAACAGCCCGCCCAGGAGCACGGCCGGCGGCGCGATCCACGCCCACAGCCCCACGCCGGAGCGCTTGGGGACGATGCGCAGCTCCTCGCCGCGGCGGGCGATGGTCGCCTCGATGATCTCGTCCGTCGTCTTCCCCGCGGCGGCCTGCATGCGAATGGTGTCGCGCAGGGCCGCGGCCGCGGCGTCGGGGCACATGTCCAGCGTGTGGAACGCCGTCACCGGCGAGCGCAGCTGGGTCATGGCGGCGTGCGCCACCGCCTCCGTGCTGTGCGTGGGCGGGGCGGCGGCGTCCTGGGCACGCAGCGGGGCGGCGAGCGCCAGGAGCAGGGCCGCGAGAAGGGAGCCGCGCATCACGCCTCCACCAGCTCGGGCTCGCGCTCCCGCGGACGCGCGGCCGCGGCGCCCCCGGCGGCGCCCGCCGGCCGCCGCGGCTCCTCGCCGCGGCCGGGCCAGAGCGCGATCAGCGTCCCCACGGCCATGATGAAGCCGCCGGCCCAGATCCACGGCACCAGCGCGTTCACCAGCACCCGGAAGGTGGCGACGGGGCGCGGGTTGGTCCCCTGCACCACCCCGTTGGGGTCGTCGATCCCGGCCAGGATCAGGTACAGGTCCTCGTTCCAGGCGCGGCGGATCCCCACCTCGCTCGCCACCTCCTCGCGCTGCCGGTAGGTGCGCTTCTCGGCGGTGAGCAGCCCCACGCGGCGGCCGTCCTTTTCCACCACCACCGAGGACACCAGCTTGGTCATGTTGGTGGCGGTGTACCACGACATGTCCTGGTACGTCAGCCGATAGGTGTGCCCGAAGGGCGAGGCGATGGTCATGCTCTCGCCCGGGCTGAGCGCCAGCGTCTCCTCCACGTAGAACGCCTTGCCGGCGATCCCCATGAAGCCGACGACCAGCCCCACGTGGACGATGTAGCCGCCGTAGCGGCGCCGGTTGCGCTCCACCAGGTGCACCAGCGCCGTGGCCGGCCCCTCGCCCTCGATGCGGGCGCGGGCGCGGGTCCCCTTCCAGAACTCGATCACCATCGTCGCCAGGGTGAAGGAGCCCAGCGCGAAGGTGAGGATCGCGTAGGTGTGGCGGACGCCGCCGGCCAGCATCCCCAGCCCCACCACCACGCCCACGGCGAGCGGCGCGACGAAGTTGCGCCGGAGGTTGCGCGGGCTGGCCTTGCGCCAGGCGATCACCGGCCCGATCCCCATCAGCCCCAGGAGCAGCAGCCCCAGCGGGATGTTGACCCGGTCGAAGAACGGCGGCCCCGTGGCGATCTTCTGCCCGGTGAACCCTTCCGAGATCAGCGGGAAGAGCGTCCCCCAGAGCACGGCGAACATCGCCGCCACGAACACCAGGTTGTTGGTGAGGAACGCCGCCTCGCGCGAAAGGAACGACTCCAGCTGGTTGTCGGACGAAAGCCGGTCGCGCCGCCACCACACCAGCCCCGCGCTCACCAGGATCAGCGCGGCCAGGAAGCCCAGGAAGATGTAGGCGATGGTCAGGTTCTGGGCGAACGAGTGCACGGACTCGATCAGCCCGGAGCGCGTCAAAAAGGTCGCCAGGATGCTGAGCAGGAAGGTCGCCAGGATCAGAAACAGGTTCCAGGTCTTGAGCATCCCCCGCTTCTCCTGGATCATCACCGAGTGCAGGTACGCCGTCCCGGTGAGCCAGGGGAGGAGCGAGGCGTTCTCGACCGGGTCCCAGAACCACCACCCGCCCCACCCCAGCTCCACGTACGCCCACATCATCCCGAAGATGATCCCGTTGGTCAGAAAGAACCACGCGAGCAGCGTCCAGCGCCGCGTCGTGGTGATCCAGCGGGTGTCCAGCCGGCCGCTGAGCAGCGCGGAGATGGCGAAGGCGAAGGGGACGGTGAAGGCGGTGAACCCCAGGTACAGCGTGGGGGGGTGGATGGTCATCCAGTAGTTCTGGAGCTGGGGGTTCAGCCCGCGCCCGTCGGCGGGGGTGAACTCCAGCATCTTGAACGGGTTGGACGCCGAGAGGATGACGACCAGAAAGAACGCCAGGATGACGAGCAGCGTCCCGGTGACGTACGGCATGAACTCGCGGTTGCGCTCGCGGTTCTGGAACACGGCGAGCGACGCGAAGAGCGCCAGGAGCAGGGCCCAGAACACCAGCGAGCCGGTCTGCCCGGCCCACAGCCCCGTGACCTTGTAGAAGACGGAGAGCTCCCGGTTGGAGTAGCCCGCCACGTACTGGTAGCGGTACTCGTTCCCCAGGAACGCGGCGACGATGGCCGCGGAGGACACCAGCAGCAGGCCGAACACCCCGTACACGGAGCGCTCGGCGGAAAGGACCAGGTCGCCGCGACCCGCCCTGCCGCCCACGAAAGCGGTCACTGTCCCCCAGAGCGCCAGGAGGAGGGCGACCCAGAGCGCGACCTCGCCGATCTGCGTCACGCCTTGTAGTCCTCTTCGACCGCTTCGTAGCGGGACCCACACTTGGTGAGCACGGTCGTCGCCTCGAAGGCGCCGGCCTGGGTGTAGCGGCCCTCCACCACCACGTCGCGCCCCTCCTCGAAGGTGTCGGGGAGCGGGCCCTGGTAGTGCACCGGGAAGCGGCCCCTGCCGCTGGCGATGTCCACCACGTCGAAGCGCAGGTCCAGCGTGCGCTGGTCGAACTTCACCGTGCCGGGAACCACGCGCCCGCCCACCTTGACGCCCACGTCGTGCACCGACGCGTCGGCGGCGGACTTCGCCAGCAGCTCGTCCGGGGTGTAGTAGTACACCATGGAGTCCTTCATCCCGGTGATGAACAGGTACCCCACGACGCCCAACAGGACGAGCGCGGCAGCCACGAACCTGTGCTGTCTCTTCAAGGCCAGTCGTCTCCGCGAGAGGGTGTCAACGCGCGGAGCAATATAAGCGCGGGCGCCGCATGGAGAAAGGCCCGCGAAGGGGCCCAAGCGTAAGGTTTTTCCCCACTTGTCGTGGGAGAATTCCTACACGTCCGGGTGCGGATTCGGGGGGCTTCGGCGGGTCTGGCGGGCCGCTGCGGAGCCCGGACGGTACGGCCGTCCGGTCTCCTCCGCGGGCTCCGGGAGTCTCCTCGGTCGGGCGCAAACAGCCGCGCCCGACGCTGCGGGGTCTCCCTGCGCCGGAGGGAGCCACCGGAAACTGCCCCGGTGTCTCCCTCCGAACAGGTTCACGTGGATACTGCGGAACAGCGAACGGCGCCCCCACCTCGGTCTTCAGATGGGGGCGCCGTTCCGCACTTTCGCACTCACGCACTTTCGCACTTTCGCACTGCCGTTCCCCTTATCTCGCCTGCGCCGCGATCGCCGCGGCGGCGCCCACCCCCGCCACGTCCCAGGTGAGGTCCCGCAGCGACGGCGTCTCGCCCGGCGAGCGCATGTCGCGCAGCTCCTTCCACACGCCCACGCTGGTGCCCACGCCGGCGCCCACCAGGGCGCTGGTCTCCGCGTCGGCGCCGGCGGTGCGCGCGGCTGCGGCGGAAAGGGCCGTCACCACGAACGAGGCGAAGAAGTGCTTCCACTTGTCCTCGGCGAGCCAGCGGTCGGCGGGGCGCTGAGGGGTCCCCTGCTGCAGGGACAGGCAGAGGACCAGCATGCACAGGTTCATCGGGTCTCCCCCTCGTGGGCCCAGGCGCGGGCGGCGCCCACGGCGCGGTCCCAGCCGGCCAGCCATGCGTCGCGGCGCGCGGGGTCCGCGGCCGGCGCGAAGTCCGCCGTCTCGGGGCGGGCGGCGAGGAAGTCCTCCGGCGTGCGCCACACCCCCAGCGCCAGCCCCGCCAGCCCCGCCGCCCCGAAGGCGGTCATCTCCAGCATCGCCGGGCGGCGCACGGGGATCCCCAGCACGTCCGCCTGGAACTGCATCAGCCAGTCGTTGGCCGTGGCGCCGCCGTCCACCCGCAGCGCGCCCAGCGTCTCGCCGGAGTCCGCCTGCATGGCCTGCACCACGTCGCGCGTGGCGTAGGCCATCGCTTCCAGCGCGGCGCGGGCCAGGTGCGCGCGGCCGGTCCCCCGCGTCAGCCCCACGACCGTGCCGCGGGCGCCCGGTTCCCAGTGGGGCGCGCCCAGCCCGGTGAACGCCGGGACGAAGTACACGCCGTCGTTGTCGTCCAGCGAGCGCGCCAGGCCGTCCGTCTCCGCGGCCTCCGCGATCACGCCCACCGCGTCGCGCAGCCACTGCACCGCGGCGCCGGCCACGAAGATGGAGCCCTCCAGCGCGAAGGCCCGCTCCCCGCGCGGGCCGCACGCCGCCGTGGTGAGCATCCCGTGCTTCGACGGCACCGGCTCCGCGCCCGTGTGCAGCAGCAGGAAGGCGCCGGTGCCGTAGGTGTTCTTGCCCTCGCCGGGGGTGCAGCAGCCGTGCCCGAACAGAGCGGCCTGCTGGTCCCCCGCGATCCCGGCCACGGGGATCTCCGCGCCGAACGCGGCGCCGTCGGTGGCGCCGTACACCTCCGCCGACGCGCGGATCTCCGGCAGCACCGCGTGCGGCACCCCGAACGCGTCCAGCAGCGCCGGCTCCCACTCGCCGCTGCGCAGCCCGTACAGCAGCGTGCGCGAGGCGTTGGTGGGGTCGGTCAGGTGCAGGCGGCCGCCGGTGAGCTTCCACACCAGCCACGTGTCGATGGTCCCCGCCGCAAGCTCCCCCGCCTCGGCGCGGCGGCGCGCGCCGGGGACGTGGTCCAGCAGCCAGGCCAGCTTGGTGCCGCTGAAGTACGGGTCGATCACCAGCCCCGTCCGCTCGCGCACCGCCGGCTCGCGCCCCTCCGCCTTCATCCGCCGGCAGGTGTCCGCCGTTCGCCCGTCCTGCCACACCAGCGCGCGGTGCACCGGCTCGCCCGTGGCGCGGTCCCACAGCACGACGGTCTCGCGCTGGTTGGTGATGCCGATCCCCGCCAGCCGGCCCATCGCCGTCCCCGCCGCTTCCGCGGCCTCCGTCGCCACCCTCCGGGTCACGCGCCAGATCTCCTCCGCGTCGTGCTCCACCCAGCCGGGCCGCGGAAAGTGCTGCGTGAACTCGCTGTAGGCGCGCCCGCGGATCCTGCCGTCCGCGTCGATGACGAGGCAGGTGGTGCCGGTGGTGCCCTGGTCGATGGCGAGGATCATGTCTGGCGGGCTTTCAGTTGATGTGGCCTCTGGATCGTGCCGTGGGGCCGCTCCGGAGCCCGGCGGTACTGCTGCCGGTCTCCTGCGCGGGTCGCGGAGCCACCGGAAACTGCCCCGGTGTCTCCGCTCCAGCTGCGGGAGCCTCGCACGGTACTGCTGTGCGAGTCTCCCTCCGCAACATCATCCGGGAACGGCAGGGAACTACGACGGCTCGCCGGCCCCGGGCTCCCACGCCGGGATCACCCTCCCCCGCCCCGCGATCTCCATCGCCCAGGCGTAGAACCGGCGGTACCGCCCCGGCGTCAGCCGCCGGACCAGGCGGACCCACACGTTGCCGTGCGCTTCGAGCAGGTCCCAGAGGCCCAGGTGGACCCACTCCCACAGGTAGGCGTTGTGGTGGAGCATCGCCCACTCCACGCGCTCCCGGATCGTCTCAGCCTCCGCCCTGCCGACCCCGTTCTCCTCCAGCGCCGCCAGCGTGCGCTCCTGCACGTCGCCGTCGAACTCGGTGTCCAGGAACGGGTCCAGCAGCATCCCCCACACGTCCACCCGCCGCACCACGGGCACGCCGTGCGCCTCCGCGGCCCGGCCCAGCTCGTCGCGCAGTTCGGCGGAGACGAATAGCGTCTCTCCCGCGATGCGCAGTTCCGGTGGTGACGCCGCGGGATCTGCCTCCAGCACGTCGCTCCACCGCACCAGCCCGCGCGGGTGGACCCGGGCGCCGGGATAGGGATACCGATCGAACGCGATCCCCTCAGCTAGGAAGCGGACGTGCTGAATCCCCATTCGCCCCCCGCGAGCGGCGGGAACTACCGCTCGACGGCCCGCAGCGACCCGAAGGCGTAGCGCCAGCCGAAGCGCTCCATCAGGGAGAGCATGCGGACGACGGGGAGCCCCATCACCGCGAAGTAGTCGCCCTCGATGCGCTCCACGATGGACGAGCCGAAGCCCTGGATGCCGTAGGCGCCGGCCTTGTCCATGGGCTCGCGGGTGGCGACGTACTCCTCGCACTCGCGGCGGTCCAGGGTGCGGAAGCGGACGCGGACGCGCTCCAGCCCGGACTCGATGCGCCCGCCCTGCGCCACGGCGATCCCGGTGTGGACCTCGTGGTCGCGGCCGGAGAGGCGCAGCAGCATCTCCACCGCCTCCGCCTCGTCCCGGGGCTTGCCCAGGACGTCGCTCCCCAGCACCACGATGGTGTCCGAGCCCACCACCAGCGCCTCCGGCCGGGCGCGGGCGACGGTGACCGCCTTCTCGCGGGCCAGGCGCTCGGCGTGCGCGGCGGGCATCTCGTCGCCCAGGTAGCTCTCGTCGATGTCGGCGGGGAGCGTCTCGAACGTCAGCCCCAGGCGGCCGATCAGCTCGGCGCGGCGGGGCGACTGCGAAGCCAGGATCAGCGGCGGGGGCTGGAGATCGTCGGCGTCCGGCATGGTCGGCGTCTTCGGGGTGCGTGGAGACCGCGGCGAGCCGGCAACCTACCATTCCCGCGAGGCGGAGCGCAACGCGCCGGATCGCAAGCCGGGACGCGTGAACAAGATGCTGGCGCCGGGACGCGCGGACGTTTATCGTAGGCGGGCGCGGCCGTCCCCCGGCCTCGCCTGCGCGTCCGCGCAAACAAGTGGCGCAACCGGCATGGGTCAACCGGCCCTGTCGGCCGTCCGTTCCCCCGTGTACCGTTCGGCGTCGCACCCGTACCCGTACCAACCCGCACCCCCGAGGAAACCATGCTGCTCTCCCCGTCCCTCCGGAAGGCGAGCTTCCTTTCCATGGCGCTTCTGCTGGGCGCCACGTCGCTCGAAGCACAGATCGGAGGCGCCCTTCGCGGCGCCGCCCAGCGCCTGGGCGAGCGACTCCCCGACGTGAGCGGGATGCTCCAGGGCAAGCCGCCCATCACCACCAGCATCCAGGACGCCAAGTGGGCGGTGGACTCGCTGGACAACTTCCGCCCGCGCGAGGAGTTCCGGAACGTCGCCCAGCTCCAGCGCACCCCCAACGGCGGCTTCGTCCTCCAGCCGGGGGCGTACGCCTACCAGTCGCAGAGCTACTGCCTCAAGGCCGGCACGCACGGCCCCGGCGGCGGCGACGGCTACCTGTTCGCGCCGCCCATCGGCCCGGCCGAGGAGGCAATCATGACCATCGTGCGCAACTCGGTGCAGCACCCCGAGATCCACCAGCGCGACGTCCAGACGCTGCTGTGGGCGATCATCGCGCGCGCCAAGTTCGAGGACCTGTCCACCGAGCACAAGGCGGTCGCCGCGCGCCTGCTGACCCCGCGCCAGCTCGCCGGCCTCAACCGCAGCGCGCTGGACCTGGTCCCCGGCCCGGCGCTGGACCGCGCCATGGCCAGCATGCCGCCGCTGGTGCGCCAGGTGGTGGAGGCCGAGGCCAAGCTCCGCCAGATGCTCATCAACCCGGCCACCTCGTTCCAGCAGCTGGAGGCCGTGGCGGTGCTCAGCGGCGCCGTGGGGATGGGCCCGGGGAGCCGGGAGGTGCCCTCGGGCCGCTGGTCGCTGCACCCGGACGGCTACTACGTCCGCTACATCCCCTCGGGGTACAGCTCCACCCGCGTGGAGGTGTGGGTGCCGCAGGGGAGCCCGGCGGTGGGCAAGGAGTTCGACCCGGCCTCGCACATCGCGGTGCCGGGGAACACCTCGCGCCAGCGGCTGATCCAGTCCGCCCGGATGCAGCAGACCACCTGACCTGCTTTACGACGGGTTCGGGCGTGCCCCCGGCTGGCGCCGGGGTCGGGCTGCGGCTCCGTAACGCAGCAAACAACGCTGCGTAACGGAGTCGAGCCCCCAACGATACAGCTGTTGGGGTCTCGCCCCTTCGGGCCGACATCCCTCACGCAACTGCGACGACGCCCCCGCCGGGATCTCCCGGCGGGGGCGCTGTTTTTACGCACTCACGCACTTTCGCACTTTCGCACTCACGCACTGCCGTTCATTCGCGCTTCCAGCTCAGCTGGAACTCCAGCTCCTCCTCGCCCTCGCTGCGCTCGTGCTCCACGCTCACCCGGGCGTCCACGGGCACCACCATCCGCTCCCCCGCCACCTGGATGGCGAACGGCTTCTCCTGCTCCAGCGCGTCGGCCAGGCGGCGCAGCTTGGCGACGAAGTCCTTTTTCGAGTACACCTTGTCGATGTCGCGATCGTCCAGCTCCGTCATGGGATGCCTCCGTCGGTAAGGGTTGTGAGGAACCGGGCCCGGGTCAGCGCTCCAGCACCAGCGTGACCGGGCCGTCGTTGACCAGCTCCACCTGCATCATCGCGCCGAACACGCCGGTCTGCACCGGGCGGCCGGCCGCGCGCAGCATCTCCACGAAGCGCTCGTAGAGGGGGACGGCGACCTCCGGGCGGGCGGCGTCCACGAAGCTGGGGCGCCTGCCCTTGCGCGCGTCGCCGTACAGCGTGAACTGCGACACCACCAGCACCGCCCCGTCCACTTCCTCCACCGACAGGTTCATCTTCCCCTCGGCGTCGGTGAAGACGCGCAGCCCCAGCACCTTGTCCGCCATCCAGCGCAGCGTCTCGTCCGTGTCGCCCTCCGTGAAGCCGGCGAGCAGCAGCAGCCCGCGGCCGATCTCGCCCGTGACGCGGCCCTCCACGGTGACGCGGGCTCGTGTGACTCGCTGGAGGACGACGCGCATGCTGCGGAGGTTCGGGGAAGCGTGGGACTGCCGGAGCGGGCGGGAAGCTACGGCGGGCCGGCGGTGGACGCAACGAAGGCGGACCCGTGAACCGCGTGACCCGACCTGCCATCCGGGGGCGGGCGCACGAGAATGTACTCGACCGGCACCGACTGATTTACATTGGTCCCGTCGTATCGCTGAACGGGAGCCCCGCGCGACGGGGCGAAAGAGAGATGAGCATGCGCGCCTTCGCGGAAAGACCGGTGGAAGCCCAGCGGGCTCCGCCGACCAGGTCCCCGGCGCCCACCCGGGCGCGCGAGTCGCAGCGCCCGGGGATGGGCTGGGTGTACCACCTGGACCGGCCGGCGGGATCGGCTCCGGTGCGGATGCAGCGGAAGCTGACGGTGGACGCCCCGGGCGGCGTCCACGAGCAGGAAGCCGACCGCGTGGCGGAGCGGGTGACGACCATGCCGGACCCGCCGCGCCGCAGGCACGCCTGCTCCTGCGGCGGGACGTGTCCCGCGTGCCGGGCGGCGGCGGAGCGCGAGCAGCTGCACGAGCGCCTGCAGACCCTGCGCGCCGATGCCGGCGACACGGAGCCGGTGGAGGCGCCGCCCGTCGTCGGGCAGGTGCTGTCCGAGCCCGGCGAGCCGCTGGACGCGGAGACGCGGGCCTACTTCGAGCCGCGCTTCGGGCACGACTTCGGCCGCGTGCGCGTCCACGCCGACGCGCGGGCCGCCGAGTCGGCGCGGGCGGTGAGCGCGCGGGCGTACACCGTGGGCAGCCACGTCGTCCTGGGCGAGGGAGGAGCGTCGCCGGGGAGCGCGGGCGGGCGCCGCCTGATGGCGCACGAGCTGACGCACGTGGTGCAGCAGGGCGGCGCGTCGCCGATGCACGGAGACCGCGGCTCCGGAGCGCCCGCGCTCGCCGCGGGCGGGCGGGTGCAGCGGCAGCCCGCGGCCAAGCCCACCAGCGAGGACGTGTGGGGGTTCCGGGTCACGCGCAGCATGTGCGGCTGCTTCCAGAGCGTCCGCGACGGCATCGCCTGGGCGAACACCGCGGGGGCGACCTATGCCGCGTGCGACGTCCCCGCCAACCCCACGCACACCGAGGTCGAGGCGTGCTTCGACGCCGCCCACCCCGGCACCACGGTGGCCGGGTCCACCAGCAGCAGCGGGACCATCACGGCGCCCCCGCCCTCGGCCGACCCGTGCCAGCGCATCGAGGACAAGGCGACCATGGTGCACGAGACCATGCACTCCCGCTACGCGGACCGGCTCGCGCGCGCCCAGGGCTCCGCGTTCTGGAGGGAGTGGCAGCGCCTCGCGGGCGACCCGAACCGGCTGGACACCATGCGGGCCGCCTTCCCCGCGGAGGTGGCCGCCTTCGAGACGACGTGGCACAACGGGCACGAGTGGGCGCAGGACGAGGTGAACTCGTACAAGTGGGAGCGCCGCTTCCTGGAGAGCGCGCTGGCGGCGCTGAACCGCATCTGCTGAGGCCGCGATGACGGAAGACGAGAGCGGAGGCGAGGAGGTGGTGCTGCGCGGGACGGTCACCGGGCTGCGGCCGTCGCGGGGGCCCCACCCGCACCTCAAGTGGCTGGCCACCCTGGAGGTGGATTCCGTCGTGGCGGGGCGTTTCTCCGAGCCGACGTTCCCCTTCCACATCCACAGCCCCACCAAGTCCGGCATCGCCGAGGGTGGGCGGTACGTGCTCCACCTCACGCGCACGCCGGCCGGCGAGTACCTGCTGGGCCGCATCGAGCCCTGGACGGAGTAGCAACGGCCTTGAACGGCGGGTGAGGGCGTGCCCCCGGCTGGCGCCGGGGTCGGGCTGCGGCTCCCTCCCCCGCGAGCGAGGGAGGGGAGAACTGCTTGCCACGCCTGTAGTTGCTCCCCTCTCCCAGAGTTGGGAGAGGGTGGCGAGCCTCAAGCGAGCCGGGTGAGGGCCTACGGCGGCGGCCGCCCC
>JBFMFL010000063.1:0-28056 GCA_040752145.1 Gemmatimonadota bacterium | reverse complement strand
GGGGGGGGGGGGGCCCCCCCCGTCCCCGCCCAGGTCACCACCATCCTGATCGACTGCTTCGGTCCCGCGGCGCCGGTCCCCGGCCCCGCGCCACTCGTCACGCCCTGACCCGGAGGTCCCCGATGCGGAATCCCCGCCCCGCCGCGCCCGCGCCGGATCGCTTCGAGGCGATGCTCCGAGAAGAGGGCATCCCTGCCGAGATCAGCCCGGCCCGGGAAGCTCTCTTCCTCGCGGCCATCGTCGGCTTCGCCGCCGCCGTGTGGGCGGGGGTGATGTACGCGGCGGTGTTCCTGTGATCGCCGTCGTAGCGCTCGGGCCGGGGGTGGGTGTGCCGCAGGGGAAGGGGCCCCGCGCTGCGCTAGGCGCCTACCTGGGACGTCTCGCGGAGGTGGAGCTGCTGGCCGTGTCGGTCACCGATGGCGACGCGGCTGCGCAAGCGATCCTGCGGGCGTACGGCCCGTGGGCTCCCGAGCGCGGGCGAGTGTGGGGCGAGACGGACTCGGCAACCCGGTCGCGCCTCCTCGCGAACGCGCTTGCCTTCTATCTGCTGGGCCTCTCCTCCCCCTGCGCCTTCGACCTGGACGCCTTCGAGTCTCACCTGGTCGCATGGGTCGAGTTCGCGATGGCGTTCCCGCCTGCGATGGAGGGGACGGACGCCGATCTCGCGGAGCTGATCCGCATCCCTTCCGGCCATGAAGAAAGGAACCGCCCCAATGCCTAGACCGCGCGGCGGGGATCGTACTCGGGAGTTCTACGACGCCGGATGGCGGGCGTTCGAAGAGGGCCGCTCTACCGACGACTGCGCCTACAGCCGGGATCCGCGGTTTGAGTGGCGGCGCGATCTCTGGGAGCAAGGCTGGCTCGATGCCCAGGCTGCGGCCGCGCGGCCTGATGGGAACCACGACACCACCGAACCTCGCGCATGAAGCCATCGACCGACACGTCCGCCTGGCGCGCCTTCCTGGGGCACCTCCCCGCCGGACTCGCGGACGACGCGCCCATCCCCGTCCCGGCTGGCGTGCTGCGGGAGCTGCTGGCCGGCGGGGGCGACGCGGAGCAGGTGGCTCCGGTCCCGGCGGTGGAGCCGACATGGCGGGAGCGCCTGTGGACTGCGCCGGGGGAAACCCGTATCGGCGTGGCCGAACTGGCGGAAGCGCTCGGCTGCTCTCGCGACTGGATCTACGCCCGCACCAGTCCGAAGCGCTCGCGCGAGGCTCAGCGCCGCGGCGCGGGCGCCGCCCGCCGGATCCCGCACCGCAAGCTGGACGGGCTGGTGTTCGTGGTCGGGGAGATCCGCACCTGGATCACCGAGAGCGAAGAGGTGGTGGTGCAGGGCCGGGCCGATGCCATGCGGCCGGCGCTGCGCATCGCGCGGGGGGGGAGTTGCTGATGGACACCGCCACGATGCGCCGCGCGCTCCGCGGCCACGGGTTCGACATCACCGGCGACCAACCGGACGCCGTCGGCGCCGCGCTCACCGTCCAGCACTCCCAGGGGCGTGACGCCGAGCTGCGAGGGACCGCGCTCTCCCATCCGCTCGGCCGGGGCGTGCTGGTCTGGCTGGTGGAGCTGCACACGCCGGTGCAGGCCGACCGGGTTCCCGCCGTCGCCGTCTCGGTGACCACCGAAGACGAGCGCTACCTGTCCGAGGTGCTGCGCTCCACGCTCCGCGCAGCGGAGCGCCGGGCGAACGGACTCACCGAGCTTACCCACGCCCCGGCCGCCGCCGGGGCTTCCTCTCACCCGTAAGGAATCATCATGGCCGACGAACCCGCCCCGCGCGTCGCGCGGATCCACCCGGGATTCACGCACTCGGAGGCGGTACTCGTGCGCCGGGCGCTCTCCGAGCGCCACGACCGCCTGGAGCGCGACCGGAAGGCGCAGGGCAACAAGGGCAGTCTGGAGGCCGCCGCGGCGCTCGCGGTGGAGGTGGCGGGGACGAACGCGGCAATCAGCGCCGTGACGCAGCAGATGGTGTGGCTCGGGTGGATCCCCATGCCGCCGATGCCGAAGGGCGAGCCCGGCGACGACGATCAGATGGACATCGAGTCCACCATCCGCGACCAGCAGGCGACGATCCGCGCGCGCCAGGTGCGGGAGCAGAGCGTGGTGCTGGGGATCCTGCTGGCGTTCCTGGCCGAGGAGATCACCGTGCCGGTGGAGATCATCCAGGCCTGGACGGAGGTCGACCGGGACGCGGTGGCGGCGTACGCGGCGCTGCGGTACCGGGCGGCGCGCGGGGAGGAGGTGGAGGTGCCGCCGATGCCCGCGGTGCTGGCGGGCTGGCGCGACCGCATGGCCAGCGAGACCGCGCCGGAGGACCCGCGTGAGATCGTACGGCAGCTCTTCAACCGCGAGCCGGAGCCCCTTCCCGACCCCGCCGCACCGGCGGCCGTCGTGGCGCTGCTGGCCGGCCTCAATCGCGAGCTTCCGCTGGAGGTGGCGGAGGGGTGGACCCCGGAAGAGCGCCTTGCGGTGGCCATGTGGGCGACCGCGGAGCAGCTGCGCCGCAACGGGACCGACCTGGAGGTCCCGCCGATGCCGGACGTGGCGGCGGAGTACTTCGCGCCCGGCGCAGTGAACCTGGGTGACACACCGTCGGCCGACAGCGAGCCCGGGGCCGCCCCGGCGGAGGACGCCGACGGCGTGGACGTCCATCCCCGCGACCCCGCGCAGGACGGCGGCGAGGCGCCCAGCGACGCGCCCCCGGCGGGGGACGAGGGAGAGGGCGAGACCACGTCCGGGGGGGGCGGGGACACGGACGCCTCCCCCGCATCGGAGGCCGCGTTCCACGCGGTGGGGAGCGGGAGCGGGCGGGGACGGAAGTACTCCATCTGGTGCATCACCGGGCCGCTGGCGGGCACGTGCGTGCTGCCGGACCTCGCCGGCACCGGGGTGGCGGCCGAGGCGAAGCGCATCACCGACGCGCTGAACGCCGAGTACCACGCGTCGGACTACGCGGCCGGGGTGGACTGGAGGACGCGGGCGGCGGAGCTCGCCGGCCGCGCAGGCGCCCCTGAGTCCGACGCGGCGGGCCCCGCCGAGCCCGGGCCCGCGGCCGAACAGGCGGAGACGGAGGCGGAGTCCACCAGCACGGCCGTGGCCACCGCCGAACAGGGCGAGCCGGCGCCGGGCGCCGCCGAGGTCGACCTGACCCACGCCGGCGGCCTGCCGTTCTACATGATCCCGGCCGACGGGCGGCCGGGCTACTTCGCCGTGGTCGACCGGTCCTCGCAGTCGTGGGTGGACGGCTACGACGAGGTGCCGGAGGCGGAGGCCGCCGCCACGGTGCGCCGCCTCTCCGGCCTGGACGCGTCCGCGGGCGACGTGGCGCCGGAGACGCCGCAGGCGGCGACTCCGGCGATGGACCCGCTCGACCTGGAGGCGCCGGGGTTCGCCGTCGTCTCCAAGGAACTGGCCCTCCTCCCCGCCACCTCCCCGCGGGAGTCCGCGGGCGTCGCGCAGCTCCTCCACTCCTTCGCCCGCCGCGCGCCGGAGGCCTGGGCGCCGCTGGTCCGCGGCGTCTACCCCGACCGGTCCGTCTGGGACGCCGTCGAGTTCACGGCGCGGGCACTCGGCGGGGGGCTGGTGCACATCTCCGGCGTCGGGCAGCTGTGGGTGTCGCTGGCGGACGCGGAGACGATGCCGGTGCTGCACGCCTCGCTCACCGGCATGCAGCTCGGCATCACGTTCCAGTCGGGCCACCTGCTCCGCTGGCTGCGGGAGCTTTTCAAGATCCGCGAGCCCGCGCCCGCGGGGGAGGTGGCGACCGCGGACGCGGACGACCTCGGCGATGCAGGCGACGACGATGGCGACGCCTGAGCTGATCCTCCCGCTGGACCCCCGGACCATCGCTCGCCTGCGCACCGAGGTGGCGCAGGCGACGGGGGTCCGGGTGGAGACGGTGGCGGAGGTGATCGGCGCCGCCACCGAAGTGCTCCGCCGTTGGCGGGCGGCCGCACCCCCGGCCCGGCCGGGCTGGGGGGAGCAGGCGGGGGACGGGGAGCCTGCAACCGATTTCGGGAGGTGGGACTGATGCGGATCCTGGGCTTCGACAGCGGTATGGACCTGGTGGCGGGGGTGCTGGTGGACACCACTCTCTGCCCGGGTGCGCTCCCCCGCGACTTCAACGGGCTCGCCCGCGCCGCACACGGCTTCGTGGAAGAGGTGCGGGTGACCACGCCTCCCACGCTCTCCACGGTCGCCCGGTGCCAGATGATCCGGGACGGCCTTCGCGAGCGTGCGCCGCGCGGCGTCGACGTGGTGCTGATCGAGGTGCCGCGCATCGACGGGCGGTACCGCCGGCACAGCGGGCTGGGCGAAAACGAGCTGGTCACCGACCTGTCCAAGCTCAACCGGTCCATCGGTGCGATCTCGTGCGGCGTGGAGGGGTTGCTGGTGCTGGAGGTCCCCGCCGCTGCCGGTTCCAAGGATGCGCGTCGGGTGGAGATCAACACGGCGATGGCTGCCGCGGGGAAGCCGCTGATCCGCAACGGGGATGTGGTGGACGCGGCGCACATGACCTTCACCGCCGCCGCGGAGTTCCTGCGCAACTCCCGCTACTTCGGGCAGTGCGCCTACGCCGGGAAGCTCTACCCCTCTGCCGCGGCGGCCACGGCCGCCCGGCTGGAGGTGGAAGAACGTGCTAAACCGCGGGCCCGTCGGCCCGCCTGAACGACGGAGGTCCTGATGTTCGGCAACGACGACGAGCTGTCGCCCATCACCCGGGCGGCATTGGAGCAGGCAGCGGAGCACGTCCTCACGTGGGGGGTGCCCCTGCTGGTGCACGAGGGGGAAGGCGGCATCGGGGAGCCGTACATGGTGGTGGTGGCCACCGGGGTGGAGGTGGCGGCGCTGCGGCTGCTTCTGGGGGTGGCGGCGGCGCCGGGGACGGCCGGCGGGGAGATGATCCGGGCCGAGCGCGAGCGCCAGGTCAGCGAGTGCGGGTACGACGCCCAGCATGACGAGGAGTGGCACTCGGAGAACCGGGAGCTGGAGCGGGCGGCCCGTGCGTGCGATGTACTGGCCGTGGACTTCCTCCGACTGGAAGCCGCGCACGCGCCGGGACAACCTCGTGCGCGCCGGGGCGCTGTACCAGGCGCAGATCGACCTGGACATGCGCAACGTCACCCTGCTGGCGGAGCACCGGGACGCCGTCGCCGCGGAGCTGGACCAGCTGCTGGCCGCCGAGGCGGGGGAGGTGGGGGAATGAAGATCGGGACCCGGAGCGTGCTCTACGGCGCGCACTGCTTCTTCCTGCACCCGTGGTTCGTCGCCTGGGCTTGGTGGCAGCTGTACGGCTTCCCGTGGGACCCGCGGCTCTGGGTGGCGTTCTTCGTCCACGACCTCGGCTACGTCGGGAAGCCCAACATGGACGGGCCGGAGGGGGAGACGCACGTGGAGTTCGGCGCGCGGGTGATGGAGGTCCTGTTCGGCCGCGCGTGGGGTGAGTTCTGCCGATATCACTCCCGCTTCTATGCGAAGCGGGATGGACACCACTTCTCACGGCTCTGCGTCGCCGACAAGCTCGCGATCGCACTGACGCCCGCCTGGCTGTACCTGCCGATGGTGCGGGCCACCGGCGAGATCAGCGAGTACATGCGGCTCGCCGACACCCGCAACCTAGTGGGCGGGCCGGCCGGGAAGTACGCGGGGATGAACGTCCACGCCGACGCGGAAGGGCAGTGGTACGCAAACGTCCGGGACTACGTGCGCCGGTGGGCATACGAGCATCGGGACGGCCGTGACGACACGTGGACGCCGACCCCGGAGGTGGCGGGATGATGGGCAGTCGGCGATCCATCACCCGACTCCGCGTGGTGCCCCGGCGGGGCCCCGCGGAAACCTACCGCGCGATCCTCGCAGATCTGCGGGAGAAGGCGGCGAACGCCGCTCTCCGGAATAAGCCCACCATGTGGGCCTACTACCTGGCCATGATCGACGGCCTGGGGAGGTTGTTCTCTGACGCCAAGACGGACGCCGAGTTCGCGGCTGCTGCGCTCGCGCTCTCCCAGCGGGCCCAGCAAGATTGCCCCACGCTCCCCCCAGCTGAAGCTGCGCACCTGTGGGCGCTCAGCGTCTACGGCCGCCGCGTCGGCCGGGCGTGGGGCGCGTGCACGGCGCCGCGCGTATCCCTCGCCTGGCTCCGCAGCCGCGCCCAGCTGCAGCCGGCAGCGGCCGGGGAGGTGGCCCGTTGATCCGCCCCTACTTCCTCCTCTCCACCGCGGTCTCCGCCCTGGTGGCGGTGCCCGCCGACGTGTCGCGCCGCCTGCGGGAGCGCCGGGCGCGGCGCGAGCTGCGGATCCGGGTGCGCACCTACATCCGCGGGAGGCGCGCATGATCTTCCCGCAGATGCTGCTCGCCCTCCACGGGGAGCTGGTGGTGGACCTGTTCGCGGGTGGCGGCGGCGCGTCCGTCGGGATCGAGCTGGCGCTGGGGCGGTCACCGGACCTGGCCGTGAATCACAACCCCGCCGCGCTGGCCATGCACCAGATCAACCATCCTCAGACGCAGCATTTCATCTGCGACGTGTTCGAGGTGGACCCGCGCGTGGTCTGCCGCGGCCGGCGGGTGGGGCTGCTCTGGCTCTCGCCCGACTGCACCTACTTCAGCAAGAGCCGCGGCGGGAAGCCGATCCGCTCCGCCAAGCGGAAGCGGCGGGCGCTCGCCTGGGTGGCGAAGCGCTGGGCCGGCACCGTCCGCCCGCGGGTGCTGATCCTGGAGAACGTGGAGGAGTTCGTAGGGTGGGGTCCGCTGGTGGGGCCGCCCGACGCGCTGCGGCCCTGCAGCCGCCGACGGGGTCGCACGTTCCGCCGGTTCGTCCGCGACCTGGAGGCGCTGGGCTACGTGGTGGAGTGGCGCGAGCTGCGGGCCTCGGACTACGGCGCGCCGACCATCCGCAAGCGCTTCTTCATGATCGCCCGGTGCGACGGGGCGCCTATCGTGTGGCCGGAGCCCACGCACGGGGACCCCGTGAGCCCGGCCGTGCGCGCGGGCAAGCTCCAGCCCTACCGCACCGCGGCGGAGTGCATCGACTGGAGCATCCCCATGTGCAGCATCTTCGCCACGCGGGAGGAGGCGAAGGCCTGGGGGAAGGCGCACGGCCAGGCGTCGCCGAAGCGCCCGCTGGAGGCGGCCACCAACCGCCGCATCGCCCGGGGTGTGATGCGCTTCGTGGTCAACAACCCCTCGCCGTTCGTCGTGCCAGTGCAGAACGCCGGCGGCGGGAGCGTGGTGCACTCCATGGCGGAGCCGCTGCGCACCGTCACCGCGTACCCGAAGGGCGGCGGCTTCGCCATGGCGGCGCCGGTGATCGCGGGGGTGGGCGGGCGGCAGGGGCAGTCCCCGGAGCGCCCGGCCGACGCGCCGTACCAGACCGTCACCGCCAAGGGGGACTCCGCTCTCGTCGCGCCGGTGCTGTCCCCGCTCACGCACCAGGGCGACCGCAGGGCGCACCCGCTCACCGAGCCGGCGCCGACGGTGACCGGCGCGCAGCGCGGGGAGCTGGGCCTGTTCGCGCCGGTGCTCGCCGACGTCGCGCACGGCGAGGTGTCGCCCTCCGGGGTGAAGCGCTGGGGCACCGGCGCCCGGTCCGTGGAGGACCCCACCGCCTCGGTGGTGGGGAGCGGCAACCCCGCGCTGGTGGCCCCGTACCTCGTCCCCCGCTACGGGGAGCGCGACGGCCAGGAGCCGCGCACGATCTCCGCCGAGGAGCCGATGCCGACGGTGGTGGGGACCGGCAACGGCGGGAGCCTGGTCGCAGTGCACGTGCAGCGCGACTTCGGCAACTCCGTGGGGCACCCTGCCGGCGAGCCGATGGGCACCGTCACGGCGGGCGCTGGCGGGCACGGGGCTCTCATCGCGGCCAACCTCGCCACCTACTACGGGGAGAAGCGCGAGGGGGACGGCCGTGCGGCGGGGCTGGAGCAGCCGCTGGCCACCCAGACCACCGAGAACCGCCACGCGCTGGTGGCGACCTTCCTGGCGCAGAACAACGCGGGCACGTACACCGGCGACGGCCGCGCCGCCGACGAGCCGGTCTCGACGATCCTCCAGACCGGCTCCCATCAGTCGGTGGTGGCGGCCAGCCTCACCAAGCTCCGCGGCACCAGCTCCGACGCGTCGCCGGAGGAGCCGCTGCACACCGTCAGCGCGCAGGGGACGCACCACGGGCTCACCGCCGTGCACCTGACGAAGTTCAACGAAAAGGCGACCGGGACGGATCCCCGGGACCCGCTGCACACCGCCATGGCGGGCGCCACCCGCCATGGCATCGTGGCCGCGCACCTCTCGCACGCGTACACCAGCAACACCAACGGCGGTCAGGGCGACCCGTCAAAGCCGCTGAAGACCATCACCACCGCCGCTCATGCGGGGCTCGTGTACGCCTTTCTCCAGCCGTACTACGGCGCCGAGAACCGGCAGGGCCCTGGGGAGCCGCTGCGCACCATCCCCACCGTGGACCGCTTCGGCCTGGTGACGGTCCAGGTGGACGGCCAGCCGTACGTGATCCCGGACATCGCCATGCGCATGCTCCAGCCGCGCGAGCTATACCGGGCGCAGGGCTTCCCCGACTCCTACATCATCGACCGGGGGCCGGAGGGGCGGAAGCTCACGAAGACGGAGCAGGTGCAGATGTGCGGCAACAGCGTGTGCCCGCCCATCGCGGCGGCACTCGCCCGCGCCAACGTCCCGGAGCTGATCGTCCGCGAGGCGCCTGCCGGCGCGGATCCAGCCCGGGCGCGCCGTCCCCGCGCGCGGCGCGCTGCCGCGGGAGGTACCCGGTGAGCTACCAGAAAAGCGCCACCACGTTCGTCTGGTGCGACGCGCCGGGTTGCCGTGCGGCCTGGTGCACCTCCAACCGGTTCGGGGCCTTCCTGACCCAAGCCAGCGCCACGGAGAAGGTGAAGGCGCAGGGCTGGCTGGTCAGGATGGAGCCCAACCCGAACCGCGACAACATCGACCGGCGGGAGAAGGTCCGCCGCCACTACTGCCCCACGTGCCGCGTGGGGATTGATGCGGCCGCGGCGGCTGTGCGCGGAGGTGCCCGGTGACGCGCCTCGAGTACACGGCGGCCGTGCTCGCCGCGGCCGCGCTCATGGCGGGCTTCACCTCCCTGGTGTTCAGCGGGCGGGAGCTGTCGGAGGAGGACGCACAGCAGCTGTGCGCCGTCGAGCAAATGGGGGTGGCGTTCGCCATCGTGGCGGCCGTGCTGCTGATCGCGCAGGAGGTCGCGCGATGATCGCCCTGGCCAACACCAGCACGTTCGACCGGGAGGCGTACATCGCCTTCCTGCGCGGGAAGTCGCCGCCGGTCTCGCGCTCCGGGTTCGACCTGGACCCCGCCGAGTTGCACCCCAGCCTCAAGCCGCACCAGCGGGACGCCGTGCTCTGGCTGCTGCGCGGCGGCCGGCGCGCCGTGTTCGCGAGCTTCGGCCTCGGCAAGACGCGCAAGGGGCTGGAGACGCTGCGGCAGCTGGTGCGCAAGCTCGTCTCCCCCGGCTCCGCCCGCCGGCAGACGATGATCATCGCCCCGCTGGGTGCGCGTCGGGAGTTCAGGCGGGAGGCCCGGAAGATGGGGCTCCCCATCACGTACGTGCGCAACGACGCCGAGGCGCACGCGGCGGGGCCTCTGCTCATCACGAACTACGAGCGTGTCCGCGATGGCCACTTCACGGCTGCGTTCCTGGGTGGGCTGCTGGCCGTGTGGTTGGACGAGGCGAGCTGCCTGCGCTCCTACGGCTCCAAGACGTACCAGGTCCTCTCCGAGCTGTTCGAAGGCGTGCCGTACCGCTACGTGGCGACCGCCACGCCCAGCCCCAACCGCGTCAAGGAGCTGATCCACTACAGCGCCTTCCTCGGCATCATGGACAGCGGCCAGGCGCTGACCCGGTGGTTCCAGCGCGATTCGGAGGAGGCCGGCAACCTCACGCTGATGGAGCACAAGGCGTCGGAGTTCTGGCTCTGGGTCAGCTCATGGGCGCTCTTCATCAGCAAACCGTCCGACCTGGGGCACAGCGACGAAGGCTACGACCTGCCGGAGCTGCGGGTGCACTACCACTGCGTCGCCGTGAGCCACACGGCGGCAGGTTCCGATGCGGACGGGCAGGGGCGGCTGCTGCGCGAGGGCGCCACGGGCGTCACCGAGGCGGCGCGGGAGAAGCGCGACACCATCCCCGCGCGCCTGGCGAAGGTGCAGGAGATCATGGCCAGCGCCGAGCCGGAGCCGGACGGAGGGCGCCCCCGCTGGCTGGTCTGGCACCACCTGGAGGCCGAGCGCCACGCCATCGAGGCGGCGTGGGCGGAGGAGCGCCGCGCCGGCCGAGCCGCCACCGTGTACGGCTCGCAGGACCTGGAGGAGCGCGAGACGGTGGTCAACGCCTTCGCCGAAGGCGCGTGGGAGGAGGGCCCGCACAAGGACGAGCCGCTGTACGACCTGGCCTCCAAGCCGGAGATCCTGGGCAGCGGCACGAACCTCCAGGGGTTCTGCCACCGCGCCATCTTCATGGGGATCGACTATTCGGCCAACGACTTCATGCAGGCGCTGCACCGGCTGTGGCGCTTCGGCCAGGTGCACCCGGTGGACGTGCATGTGGTCTACGCCGACAGCGAGGCCGCCATCCTCCGGAAGTTGAAGGTAAAGTGGCAGGAGCATGCCGACATGGTGAAGCGCATGGTGGAGATCATGCGCACCTACGGGCTCTCCGACGCCACCCGGATGGAGGGGTTCGAGCGGGCGCTGGGCATCGAGCGGCGGGAGGTGCGGGGAGAGCGCTTCCTCTCGGTGCTGAACGATACGGTGCTGGAGACGGCCGCCAAGCCGGACAACTCCGAGCACATGATCGCCACCAGCATCCCGTTCGCCGATCAGTACGAGTACACGTGCAGCTACAACGATTTCGGCCACAACGGCGGCATCGCCCCCTTCATGGCGCAGCTGGACTTCCTGATCCCGGAGCTGCTGCGCGTGCTCCAGCCCGGCCGGATCGCGGCGATCCACGTCAAGGACCGCATGCGCTACGGCTCGGTGACGGGGCTCGGGATGTACTCGGTGGACCGGTTCAGCGACAAGGTGGCCGACGCCTTTGAGCGGCACGGCTTCATCTTCTGCGGTCGCCGGACGGTCGTCACCGACGTGGTCCGGGAGAACAACCAGACGTATCGCCTGACGTACGGCGAAATGCTCAAGGACGGCACGAAGATGGGCGTCGGCATGAGCGAGTACGTCTTGCTGTTCCGGAAGCCGCAGAGCGACACCTCGCGCTCCTACGCCGACGTCCCGGTGGTGCACGACCGCGAGCGGTACAGCCTCGCCCGTTGGCAGGTGGACGCGCACGGCTTCGCGCGCTCGTCTGGCGACCGCCTGCTGCGCCCGGAGGAGATCGCGTCGCTGGACCTGGACACCGCGAAGGCGTGGTGGGAGGCGTACAGCCGCTCGCACGTTTACGACTATCACCAGCACATCGCCCTGGGGGAGGAGCTGGAGCGCAGGGGGCGGCTCCCCAAGGACTTCTTCCTGCTCGCGCCCTCGTCGTGGTCGGAGGAGGCGTGGTCGCACATCCAGCGGATGCGCACCCTCAACACGGAGCAGGGCCGAAAGCAGCAGGAGCAGCACGTGTGCCCCCTCCAGCTCGATCTCATTGAGGGGCTGATCGAGCGCTACACCAACCGCGGCGAGCGCGTTTACGACCCGTTCGGCGGGATCGGCAGCGTGCCCTACCAGGCCGTCAAGATGGGCCGATTCGGCAGCTCCACCGAGCTGCACGACGGCTACTGGTGGACGAACGTCGGCTACTGCCGCGCGGCCGAGGCGGAGGCGACCGCACCGACCCTGTTTGACATCGTGGGTAAGGAGGCCCTGACGTGATGGACGCTCACCTGTTCAGAGACCGGGACGAGGTGGCCCGGTTTTCCGACGGCGCCGCGGGGACGGTGGAGTCCGCCAGCGCGCTGTACGCCATGATCCGCTGGGGGTGGGACGGCAGCGCTGCGGTGGAGGTGGAGCAGGGCGACCCCGACGTGTACGTCGTGAGACGCGCCTCCAGCACCTCCGACCACGACCCGGAGACGGACGGGCCGCTTCCGCACGAACAGGCGGCGGCCATCATCAGCGCCTTCGCGCGCCCCCTGCCGTGACTCCCGAGCAGGTGCGGCTGCTGGCCGAGGCGCGCGCCGCCCGGGGGCTCCCCGCCCCAGAGGAGCCGCTGGTGCTGGTGGAAGACGTGGCGCGCGAGTGCGGCCGGGTCCGGCGGACCGTGCTCAACCACGCGCGCCACCTGGTGGTGCGCCGCCCGGGCGACCGGCGCGGCTGGTTCCGCCGGTCCGACGCGGCGCGGATCGTCCAGGATCTGCGGCCGCGGGAGGTGGAGGGGCCCGACATGACGTGCGGCAGGTGCGGGGAGGAGTTCCCGCCCAAGTTCTTCACACACGCGGGCTCCGCCAGCGGAGACACCTGCAACGCGTGCTGGAGCGAGATGTACGGGGAGCGGCGGCGGGCCACCTGCGAGGGCTGCGGAAAGAGGTTCCAGACCCGCACCAAGGAGGGGGCGGCAGCGCTGTGCCGGGCCTGCCGGTTGGGCGAGGGAGCAGCCGCCGCGTGACCAGAGAACGGCTCTCCCGCATGCGGAAGGAGGATCTGGTGGACCTCCTGCTGGCGCTCGCGCGGGTCAATGCGGATGCCCGGCTCTCACCGGCCGCGGCGCGTAGCGTGGCGCACGTCGCTCTGATGGGCCCGGGGGAGCACCCGCTCAGCTACGCCGAGTTGCGCGGGATCCTGCGCGCGGGCCAGGCGAAGACAGCCGAGGCGGTTCGGGACGCCCGGCACTTCGGGTACCTGGGGTGGCGCCGTGCGGGGCAGGGGAAGGATCCGCTCGTTTCGTTTAACGCTGCACAAACCGCAGGGTCAAACTCCGTTGACCCCGCGTTTTCTGCGGGGTCAACGGAGTTTGATGCCTCAGGTCGTGCAGGGTCTCCGCGCGTTGACCCTTCAGATCCTGCAGGGTCAAGCGTTGACCTCTCAGATTCCGCAGGGTCAAACTTTGATGCCGCAGATTCAGAGGGGTCAACCCCTTCGCCTCACGTGCGCGCTTCCTTATCCGGGGTTTACACCCCGGAAGATTCTCTACAACCCGGAGCTGCAGTAGTAGCCGCAGCGCCCGCGGACGGCGGCGGCAACGGCTTTGGAACTGAAGACAGCCTGGACGGCGAGGCGCCCGGCATCGGACCGCCGCCCCGGCCCGAGGGGCTTTCGGCCAGCGAGATCACGGCGCAGGCGCTCCGCGCCATGGAGGCCGCGGCCAAGGAGTTCCGCGACGACATCGAGAGCCCGACCGAGCGCCGGTCGTTCATGGCGCAGGCCAGGCTCCACGCCCGGGGCGAGGACCGCTCCGCGTGGATCGACCCCCGTCCCGAAACGCAGGGGCTGGAGGTGGCGCCTTGGTGGGACCGCGCCAGGATCTTCCGTCTCGCCCTGGGGCTGATGCTCCTTCCCGTCGGCCACGACGACCGCCGGGAGGACCTGCGGAACGCTATCCGGTTGGCGTTGCAGAAGCAGTACGACCCCCCGAAGCCGCGGGCCGGCGCGCCCGTCCCCGGCACCTCGCACGCCCAGCAAGAAGCCAGGTACAAGGCCAGCCCCAGCGCCGCCGAGGCGCCAGCGGCCGGCCGCCAGCTCACCGGCCACAAGAGCACGCCCACCCCGCTGGGGGCCGTCGTCCCGGCCGTCGTCCCCGCCGACGTGCTGGCGGTGGACGCCTGGCTGTCCGACCCCCGCAACCGTCAGAAGGCGCGCGAGCTGGTTCGGGCGGGCCGCCGGGCCGCGCCGAAGGCGGGCACCGTCCCCGCCGCCAGCCGCCGCCGCATGCTCAAGAGCGACCTGCGCAAGCGGGTCGCAGCCATAATTCACTCGCAGACCAGCGAGGCCGCATGACGAACCGCCTTACCCCCCAGCGCATCGCGTTCATTCGGGAGCGCATCGGCCGCCCGCCGGGTACGCAGGCCCCCGGCGAACTGATCCCGATGATCGAGGACCTGCTCGCGGAGCGGGACGCGTCAGCGCCGGAATGCCCTGCGTGCGGACGCGACGGCTGGGTGACCGAAGAGGTGCACCCGAGCGCCGACCCCGAACATCACGAGGACGTGGAGCACAAATGTGCTGCCTGCGGGCACTACTGGTGGACCGAACGGCCCGTCCAACACCCGCTTGCCGAGCGGCCCTCGCCCGAAATGCTCGCGGGCGACCGGGAGCCCGTCACGATCCTGTACACGAACCACCGCGGAGAGACGCGGCCGCGGAAGGTGCTGCCGGTGCGGGTGTGGTGGGGCTCCACGCGCTGGCACCCCCAGCCGCAGTGGCTGCTGGACGTGGTGGACACCGAAAAGGAGGAGCGGCGCACCTTCGCGATCGCTGCCTTCGCGCCCAAGGGCGCCTGCCTTCGCAAGCGCCTGGAGGCGCTCACCGAGGCGGCCCGGACCGCAGCCGCGGACCTGGACGTGTACAGGCGCCTGCCCAGCATCGGGGAGAAGCAAGGCCCGGCCGAGCTCGCCCGGATCGGCCGGAGCCTGGAGGCGGCGGCGCGAGACAGCGGCGTCTGCCTGGGGTGCGGGGCGGTCAATCCGGAGGAGGCCGCCGAGCGGTGCGTCCCGCAGGAAGATTCCTGCTACGCGGAGGACGTCGGCCTGTGGCCGGAGCGCGGCGCCTCGCGCGACGAGCGCCGGCAGATGGACGTGGAGCACGCCGCGGCGGGGCGCCGCTTCCTCGCCGAGATGGGGATCAACCCGGAGGAGCCGGCGGCGGAGTTCTGGGTCCCCGCGCCCGGCGAGGCGCGCCCGGCGTACGGTCGGGACGGGCTGCTGATGGTGCCGGACTTCGTCGAGGCGGTCCAGCGTGTGGAGGACACCACCCCCGGCGACTGCCCCGCGTGCGGTGGGATGCTGGTGGTGCCGGTGACCGACTCCGGCGAGCTCGCCCTCCCGCTCGGCACGCGCACGTGCGTCCGGTGCGGGACGGACGTGCCGCCGGCCTCCGCCGCCCACGCCACGCCCCGGCTCGCCGGCCACCTGCCCTGCGGCATCGCCGCGGACCTCTGGGACCACTGAGGTCCCATGGCAGACCGCAAGCACGGGAAGAAGAAGCCGCACCGCTTCCGGCGCCGCCCCAAGCAGGGGCAGGGCGAGCCGGACATCGAGGGCCTGATCGAGCTGCGCGAGCTGGCGCTGCTGCGCGTGGCGCCCATCGTCGTGCGGCCCCGGCCGGAGCGGGTGGCGCGGGACCTGGAGCGGCCGGACCACCGGATGCGCGACGGCTCGGCCGTCTGCCTGGCGGCGCACTGCTGGTACTGCGGCGTCGCCACCACCGAGCCGGTCCAGCCGGGCGAGCCGCAGGTGCCCACCATGCGCACGCGGGAGCACCAGCTCCCGCGCAGCCGCGGGGGCGGGAACGACCCCGCCAACGTCGTGCTGGCCTGCCAGGGCTGCAACAACCGCAAGGGCTTCCGCACGCTGGAGGAGTTCCGGGAGGCGGAGGTCCTGGCGGGGCGGCTGGGCGCGTTCTGGGCGGAGGGCCTGACGCCGATCCCGGCGGCGCCCGCCGCGCCCGCCGCGCCGGTGGTGGACGGGTACGCCGCCGCGCTGGCGGCGGCGTGGGGCTGGGAGCCGCGCGCGAGCGCTCCGGCGCGGGAGGGGTGATGGCGAATCCCACTCTCACCCTTTTCGACGGCGCCCGCTCCACGCTGGAGGATTCATGGGCGCTCACCATCCAGTCGCTGCTGGCGTACGGCGCCACGCACGACCATTGGGCGCTCGCCTGGAGCGGCGGCAAGGACAGCACGGCGGTGCTCACCTTCCTCGTTTATGCGCTGGAGACGGGCCAGGTCCCCCCGCCGAAGTCGCTCACGATCCTGTACGCAGATACCCGGCTGGAGCTGCTGCCGCTCTGGCTGTCGGCGCAGCGGATCATTGCGCAGCTGCGGGCCCGCGGCATCACGGTGCGCGTGGTGATGGCGGAGATGGACAAGCGCTTCATGGTCTACATCCTGGGCCGGGGAGTGCCGCCTCCGAACAACGCTACGTTCCGCTGGTGCACGGAGGGGATCAAGGTCAAGCCGATGCACCGCTACCTGGAGGGGGTCGCGTGCGATCTCGGCCTCGGGGAGATGGTGCAGGCCACCACGGCAGACGGCCGCCCGAGAGTGAACCGTGGCCGCCCGGTGATGCAGTATCAGGGCTACGGAGAGCAGAAGGTGCTGATGCTCACCGGCGTACGCGTAGGCGAGAGCGCCCAGCGCGACCAGCGGATCGCGCTCAGCTGCGGGAAGAACGGCGCGGAGTGCGGCCAGGGGTGGTACCAGGAAGCGCTCCCCGACGCTCTGTGCGACACCCTCGCGCCGCTTCTGCACTGGCGCGTCTGCCACGTGTGGGACTGGCTGGCCATGCTCGCGCCGCAGCGGGAGTACGGCGGATGGGACACCGCGCTGCTGGCGCTGGTCTACGGTGGCGACGAGGCGGTAGAGAAGCAGGCGCGCACCGGGTGCACCGGGTGCCCGCTGACCGACAAGGATACCGCGCTCGACAACCTGATCGCATGGGAGGCGGAGGACGGCTCGCGGCCGTGGACCTACCTCGCTCCGCTGAAGCGCCTGCGGCTGCTCTGGCGGGAGCTGCGCGAGCCGCACCACCGTCTGCGGAAGCACGGCGGGGAGCGGCGCAAGGACGGCTCTCTGGTGGAGAACCAGAACCGCATGGGGCCCATCATCCTGGAGAGCAGGCTGTGGGCGCTGGAGGTGGTGCTGGGGATCCAGGCGGAGGTCAACGCCGAGGCGGACCGGCTCGGCAGGCCGCGGCTCGACATCCTGAACCCAGAGGAAGAGGCGCGCATCCGGGAGCTGATCGCCGCGGAGACCTGGCCGGAGAAGTGGACCGGCAAGGAGCCGCGCGGGGATCAGTATTTCACCGAGGCGGGCGACCTGTTCACCGCCGCTCTGGAGGGTGCATGACCGCCCCCAGCGTGGAGGTGCGACTCCTCTCCCGCGGGGAGCACCAGGGCCCGGCGAGCTTCGCGGGGGCGCAGACTGTCGTCGGCGCCTTCCACTACCTGCAAAAGCCGGTTGACCCCCGCGCCATGCCGGAGGCGTGGGGCATCTACCTGTCCTCCACCGTGCCGGGCGAGCTCGCCGGGTACCTCGTCGTCGGCCGGCCGGAGGCAACCCGGTGCTATCCGTGGTACGGCTCCATCGACGACGTCGGCAGCGGCCGCGCCTCGTGCACCCGGTGGCAGGTCCTGAACCTGGCCAGGGTCTACATCTTCCCCCGCTTCCAGCAGGGCGGGGTGTACCACTGGCCGGAGCTGTTGCCGGGCTTCACCGACCGCCGCGGCCGGTGGCGCTCCGCCCTGGGCTCCGCCGCGCTGCGCGCCCTCACCGCGGTGGTGGGCGCGCAGTACCTGCTCCGCCGCCCGCCGTGCTTCCTGGAGGAGCCGTACGAGGTGCGGTGGCTCCTCAGCTACTGCGACACCCGGATCCACCGCGGCGCCCTGTACGCCGGCGCCGGGTGGGAGCTGTACCGCACCAACGCCGAGGGGGTGCAGACCTGGCGCACGCCGCTGCCTGCCCTCGCCCCCGACGAAGACGCCGCCGTGCGCGCCGCGGCGGCCGTGCACCCGCGCTCCCGGCTCCACCGGGAGCGCCGCTCTCAGCTCGCCCTGGAGGTGTGACGATGCAGCGCGTCCGCCTCACGCAGTTGGACGGAAAGCTCCCCAACCTCGCGCTCATGAAGCTCGCGCACTGGCACCGCGCGCAGGGCGACGAGGTGGTGTTCACCCGCCGCCCCGACCGGGATTTCTTTGAACCGGAGTTCGACGTGGTGTACGGGTCCGCGATCTTCACGCGCACCATGCCCACGGTCGAGAGGTTCCGCCGCGCCTTCCCGGGGGCGCTGGTAGGCGGCACAGGGACAGGGGCGACGTACACCGTCGAAGATGTTATCGGCGGCGAATATGAACGCTACGACTACACGGATTACCCTGGGTTCGCCCCGTCGATTGGCTTTACCCAACGGGGGTGCCGCTTCAGCTGCGGCTGGTGTGTCGTGCCTGGCAAGGAGGGGCGGCCGAAGCCGGTCAACACGATCCCCGATATCTGGCGCGGTGAGGGCCACCCCCGAAAGCTGCACCTGCTGGACAACGACTTCTTCGGCCAGCCGCGGGAGGAGTGGGAGGCCAGGCTGGAGGAGATCCGCTCCGGAGGCTTCAGGGTGTGCCTGAATCAGGGAATCAACATTCGCGTGATCAGCCCTGCCGCAGCTGAAGCGCTCTCCACGGTGGAGTACCGAGACGACGGTTTCACGGAGCGGCGCCTCTATACCGCCTGGGACAACGTCGGAGACGAGCGGGTGTTCTTCCGAGGCGTGGATCGCTTGGAGAAGGCGGGGATCCCGCCGCAGCACATCATGGCGTACATGCTGGTGGGGTTCGACCCCGCCGAGACGATGGAGCGGGTGCTGTACCGCTTTCACCGAATGGCCGACCGGGGCGTGCTCCCGTACCCCATGGTCTACGACGATCGTCAGCTCGGCGACCGCGGCCCTTCCCGCTCGCTCGGCACGTTCGGCCCAGGCGAGGATGGTGCCGCGAGATTTCGGAAGCTCAAGCAGCTCCAGCGCTGGGCCATCCACGGCCTGTACCGAGACAAGGAGACACCCTTCGAAGCGTACGACTCCAGCATCCGGGGCCGCCGCCGCGACAGGGAAGCACAGTTCACCCTGGAGGTGTGACCATGCCTCGCACCGACCAACCCCACCCCGACTTCACCCGCGCCGCGCCGGAGCTGCGCTGGACGGGCAAGCTCCCGGAGCTGTTCCGCCAGCTGCGCAACGCCGCGGTGATGCAGCCCGGCGCCTGGCACATGCGCGTGCTCCCCGGCGGCGCGTGGGTGGGGCTGCACTACGACGCCTCGCGCGACGTCGGCGCCGGGCTCACACTCCGGATCCAGCGCAGCGAGGCCGGGCACACCGCAGACGCCGACCGGCTGTTCCGTCAGGAGGTCGCCACCTTCGCCCGGAAGTTCCGCGTCGCCGGGTGGGAGACGACGTTCGGCACGCACCCGGGAGGCGGCCCCCGCGCCACCCTCCGCCCACCCATTGCTTTCGAGTGATCATGTCCAAACCGACCGTGCAGGATGGGGGTCCGAGCGGCCCCTCCCCGGTTGACGCCGACCGCGCTGCATACGCAGACAACATCGTCCGCCTCGCCGCCGCCCTCACGCAACCGGGCAACGACACGCGAGACGGGGCGCAGTTGGTGGGGCACCCGCGGTTCCGGGACGCGCTGATGATGGCCGCCCGCAACTACGCCACGGCATACCCGACGGCGCTGCCCCACCCGGGGCGGCCGTTGGAGCTGCCAGCTACGAAGGCGCAAGAGGCGGAGCAGGTGGTCCCTGCGCCAGGCGGAGCCGGACCCGCGGACGATGCGGCCGTGGACTTCGGGTGCGCGATCCAGCTCGCCACGGATCAGCCGAACGCCACCTGCGAGCTCGCCGGGCGGCTGTTCGCTGACGGCCTGCGCAAGATGCTCGCGGACCGTGCCGACCCCGGCATCCCGGCCATCCCGCTCAACGCGTTCAGCATCATCAGCAGCACGCCGCCGACGGACCGCGTGGGCGAGGGGCCGCTCCAGCCTGGCGACCGATGGGAGGACAGGTCTGGACACGTGCACGTGTACGACCCGGCCCGCGGGTGGGTGCCGCGGTAGCGGCGTCGTTGCACACATTCAACCTTTCGGTGTACTTTCGGTACGCACCTGCACCCGGACCCCTCATGCCCGCAGCCTACCCGCTCCCCGAGATCACCTGCCCCTGGTGCGAGCGCCAGTGGTCCGGCCGCGACACGTTCACCAGCACCGGGCTCCACCTGCCGCAGCACCAGTGCAGGAATCCCGACTGTCGAAAGTACTTCACTGTCGCCTACCGGGTGCGCGTGGCGTGGGTCCGCCAGGAAGCGGGCGAGCCGCAGCTCCGGGTCGCAGCCGCGGTCGTGGGCGTGGTGCGCAGCTTCGGCCCGTCCCGTGTCCACCTGCTGGACACCCTCACCTCGCTCCAGCACGTCGCCGGCGCCGACGTGACGCAGCGCGAGATCCGCATCGCCATGGCGACCGCCTCGGCGCTGTCGGGCTCCCCCGCCTGACGGCCGCTCCCATGCCCGGCGTCTCCCTCACCGAGGACCGCTCCATCGCCGTCCCGGCCGGCCACCTGATCCGCACGGACTACGTGCGCGTGGAGCGCGTGCGGCTGGCCTGCCGGGAGCGCATGGCCATCGGCGACGTGGACCGCGCGTACCAGCGCACCCTCCAGCTCGGCGCCAGCGAGCGGTGGCCCTGCCCCATCGGGGAGTGGGAGACCGATGCCGAAGACGGTGCGCGCCAGTTCGTGATCCGCGACGGCCGCCACCAGTACGTGGCCGCCCTGATGATGGGGAAGTCCCACATCCTGGTGGCCTGGCTGGAGGCGCCCGCCAGCGCTGAGGCGCAGCCCCTCCCGCAGCCGCTGTAGAGAGGTGAGCACCTTGTGCCGCCTCGCATCCGCCCTGGGGGAAATGGGTCCTTTCAGACACATAAAAACCGAGGGTCCCCCGCCACCGCGTTATCTCACTCGGTGCCATTGTTTCAAAAGTGAGCTTCGTTTTCGTATTCGGGGCCAGCGTTTTAAGGCCATCGCTCCAACTCTGGGGCGCTGAATGCGAGATCCAGATCCGAAGCTGGAGGTAGGCGTCAAGCAGCTGGCTTCCATCCTCGGGTTGGAGTCTGAGCGGCGCGTGCAGCAGCTGGCGGAAGAGGGGATCGTGAAGAAGGTCAGGCACGGGCGCTACGACCTTGCTGGGAGCGTGCAGGGTTATCTCCAGTACGTGCGCGAGTCCGCCAGCCGGGCGTCCAGCTCCGGCGATGAGGCGGCGGCCCTGAAGCTGGACATCTTGCGCATGGAGCATGAGGAGCGACGGTTGGAGTTGGCCCGCAAGCGCGGCGACATGGTGTCGCTGGGCTTCCACCTCGACAAGCTGGAGCAGGTGCTCATGCCGGTGGCGACGGGGCTCAACAACCTGCCGGGGATCCTGGCGGACCGGGTGGCCGCGTCGGACGATCCGGCCGACTGCCTCGCTATGATGGAAGGGGAGGTGGAGAAGCTGAAGCGGGTGATCCACGAAGCATTCCCCGAGCCGGACGAAGAAGATCTGGAGGCCGGTGCGGAGGAAACGAGCGAAGAGGGTGGCGACGCATGTTGATGATGGGCTCGCCACCCACCCACCCCGACGCGGAGCGCAGCTGGCGGTCGCGCGTCGCCGGCGTCGTGCGCAAGATCTTCGCGTTCAAGCCGCGGCTCACCATCAGCGAGTGGGCGGAGCAGTTCCGTTGGCTGGACGAGTTCACCGCCGGCGGGAAGCGGCCGTGGAGCTTCGACTACACTCCGTTCCTGCGCGGCATCCTGGACACGATCGGCGACCCGCGCACGCACGTCGCCGTGGTGATGAAGTCCGCCCAGGTGGGCTACACCCAGGGCGTGCTGGTCAACGTGATCGGCTACTTCATGCACCAGGCCCCCCGAGGCATGATGCTGGTGCAGCCGTCCGAGGGCGACGCCAAAGCTTTCTCGAAGAAGAAGCTGGACCCGGTCATCAAAGCCACGCCGGTCCTGCGGGCGCTCATCAAGGACCAGCCGCGGAAGCGGGGCGCCGCGGACGCCGACACTCTGCTGAGCAAGTTCTTCTTCGGCGGCTTCCTCCAGATGGTGGGCAGCATCAGCCCCCGCGGCCTGCGCCGCGACTCCGTGGGCGTGATGGCCTTCGACGAGGTGGACGGGATGGATCCCCGCGGGGCGGGGGATGAGGGCGACCAGATCGCGCTTGGCACGAAGCGCACAGAGACGTTCTTCGATTGGAAAGTGATCCTGGGCAGCACGCCCACGCTCACCGAGATCTCACGGATCTACAAAGCGTTCAAGCAGTCGGATCAGCGGTACTGGATGGTGCCCTGCCCGCATTGCCAGAAGGAACAGGCGCTGGAGTGGGGCGACCGCGAAACCCCGTACGGGATCAAGTTCGAATACACCAAGGAGAACGGCCGCCGCCGCGTCGTGCCCGGCTCCGTGTTCTACCTGTGCCGCCACTGCCAGCGGGAGATCAGCGGGCGCGAGAAGTGGAAGATGGTCCACGCGGGGCGGTGGGTGGCGTCGAACCCCGGCAGCGAGATTCCCGGCTGGCACATCAACGCCCTCATCTCGCTGTTCCCCGGCGCGAGCTGGCCGAAGCTGGTGCAGCAGTGGCTGGACGCGCAGGGGGATCCGGGGTTGCTGCAGGTGTTCTTCAACACGGTGTTGGGGCTCACCTGGGACGGGCCGGGCGAGAAGGTGGACCCGGACAGCCTGCTGGCGCGCTGCGAGGCGTATTCTGCATCCGTGCCCATGGGGGTGGGGCTGCTGACCTGCTCCGTCGATACGCAGGACCGCTGGCTAGAGTACAAGGTGATTGGGTGGGGGCGCGGGGGCGAATCCTGGGTGATTGATACGGGACAGCTGGTGGGGAGCCCGGCACGGCCGAAGGTCTGGGAGGAACTGGAGGGGATTCGGCTGCGCGAGTGGCAGCACGAGGGCGGCGCCACGCTGCGCATCGCCGCCATGACGGTGGACTCCGGCGGGCACTTCACCGACGAGGTATACAAGTGGGTGCGCCCGCGCGAGGAGTTCAACGTGCGTGCCACCAAGGGCAGCAGCACGCCCGGCAAGCCTCTGCTGGCCCGTGTCTCGCGCCCCAACAAGAGGGGGGTGCGGCTGGTGCACGTCGGCACCGAGACGGCAAAAGATACGATCTACGCGCGACTGAAGATCGACGATGGTCCCGGGCGGATGCACTTCCCGAGAGGGCTCGACCTGGAGTACTTCCAGCAGCTGACATCGGAGACCGCCGTCACGAAGCTTCGCGGCGGCCGTCCGGTTCGCACCTACGTCCCCCATCCTACCCGGCGGAACGAAGCGCTGGACCTCTGGGTCGGGAACCTGGTGGCACTCCGGCTGCTGGGGGCGAAGCTGGTGGACCGCCTCGGAGAGTACGTGGACGCCGTCCAGGCGGCGGGCCTCCGCATCCGGGAGGCAGGCGCCCCGCCGTCCGCGACGATTGCGCGGCCCCGCTCGGGCCGGCCGAAGAAGGGGCGCCGGGAGCTGTCCCCGGGGGTCCGGTGATGTCGATGGGAGTTCCGCCGCGCTGCCCCACAACTCATATTCACGGCACGGGCTACACCGGCCCCTGCCCTCTCTTCGCCTGGAGGACGCATGTACAACCCGGCCCCTGACGCGGACACCTGCACCCTGGACCTGAACGAGCTGCCGCCCGAAGTGGTCCGCAACCTCGCAACTATGCCGTGGTACCCGGTGGGCGAGAGGCCGCCGTTCTGCGAGGGGCGGATCCGGGTGATGATGCCCTCCGGCCAGATCTACCAGGTGATGCTCGCGGACCACACCGAGGACCTGCTGACCGCGCGCTTCCAGCGCTTCCAGCAGCGCATTGCGGAGTGGCTTGCGCTCCCGCTCCACACTCCCGGCCGCTACAGCGTGGACACCTACTACGCCGGCCCCACCGCCTGGCGGGTGGAGCCCCGCGACGCGGTGACGACCGGCGTGCGCTACCCCTCCGAGGACGGCGCCAGCCAGGCACGGCTGGAGTTCCCCGCTGGCCTGATGCTGTCCCCCGAGGACGCGCGCCAGCATGCGATGGAGGCGCTGCGCCAGGCTGCGGAGCGCGCCGCGGAGATCCGGCGCCGCATGGGGAGGTTCACGTGAGGCGGTTCGTGTGGGACCACTTGAGGCGCGGCTACCGGGAGTCCGGGGTTGCGGATCTCGCCCGCGAGCTGGCCGAGGGCAAGGCGGCCAAGGAGGAGTTGAGCCGGGCGCAGCTGGTCCTCGCGCTGGTGCTGGAGCGCATGGGCGGGAGCGTGACCCTGACGCGCGCCGAGATGGAGGACGTGCAGCTCTACCCCGACCGGGCCCCCCGACTCTACGTCGCCGACGATCCGGTGACGGGCGGCATCACCGTCCGCGCCACCAGGAAGCACATCACGAGGCGGGAAGGCGCAGACGAGGAAAGTTGACACTCTGCGGCCCCGCGGTTAGGTTGGGGCCGTAGGAAAACCGAAAGATGGGCCAGTAGCCCCCCAAGCTCCAGCACTGGAGCCTGGGGGGCTTTGTCGTTTCCACCCTCGCGAGGTGCCATGTCCACCACTCCCACCCGGTTTGCGGGCGTGCCGGTCTTCTTCCTGGAGCCGACCGACTCCGTGCGCGTCTCCCTCCGCCGGTACTCCACCGAGGGGAAGCGCTGCGAGCGGCGCGAAGGGCACTACCACGACGCGTCGTTGGTGATCATCCCGGAGGCTCCGGCCGCGGCGTGGGGTGCCGGGCCGGACACCACCGGCGCCGCGTACCCGCCGGAGAGCGAATCCTCGCCCATCTCCCGGGAGGACCCCCGCTGGCCGGTGGACTGCCAGACCTGCGGCGAGCCGTTCCAGAGCGACGACGAGTGGCAGGTCAACGCGGACCGCCTGTACCGCGGCGCGCCGGACGGGTTGCTCTACACGCTCCGGGACGCGCCCGTCGGCGCGATGTGGGACATGAACTGGCTCCACGGGATGCCGCTCTACTGCGGCCCGGACGGCATCGCCCTGTGCGTCGCGACGCCCGGCGGCGAGTGGTACGTGGACTCGCAGGCCTCCAACTGCACCCGCCCGAGCGACCTCTCGCACAAGTGCTGGGTGCGCCACGGCGACCCGCGGGACCCGCAGGGCGTGCGCACCGGCCGGCCGCTCCACGTGGACAAAGCGGGCGACACCTGCGCCGCGGGCGCCGGGTCCATCCAGGCCGGGAGCTTCCACGGCTTCCTGCATCACGGCTGGCTCACCAACGCCTGACCATGCCCCAGACCCTCGAAGAGCAGCTGGAGCGCGTCCAGGCGGCCATCGCCGAGGTGGAGACGGGCGGCCAGGAGCGCGCCTTCGCCAACGGCCGCTCCCGCACCCAGGCCGACATCCGCGCGCTCTACAAGCGCGAGACGGAGCTCAAGACGGCCATCGCGCGCCGGAACCGCCGCCGGGACGAGGGCGGCATCCGCATCCGCCGGGGCTTCGTCGGATGAACGCTCGCCGCGCGATCCCGGTCGCCCAGCCGAACCTGGTGGACCGGGTCGTCTCCTACTTCTCTCCCTCCGCGGGGCTCGCCCGCATGGAGGCGCGCACCCGCCTCGGCATCGCTGGGGCGTACGCCGGCGCGCGCAGCGACCGGGCCGCCACCAAGAACTGGCACGCCTCCCGGGGCAGCGCGAACGCGGACCTCGAGTGGGACCGGGAGGAGCTGACCGCGCGCGGGCGCGACCTGGTGCGCAACAACCCGCTTGCAGCCGGCGCCACGGGGACGATGGTCACCTACACGGTGGGCACGGGGCTCTGGCCGCAACCGCAGATCGACCGCGAGATGCTGGGGCTGTCGGAGGAGGAGGCGGATGCGCTGGAGCTGGAGATGGATCGGTGGTGGGCCGCCTGGGTGGAAGGGCGCAACTGCGACGTGCAGCGCCGGCTTACGTTCCAACAGATGCAGGCTCTCGCGTTCCGCAGCTGGCTGGAGTCGGGCGACGTGTTCGCCGTCCGCCGCTACAAGGAGCGGGCGGGGCTGCTGTTCGGCTTCTGTCTCCAGCTCGTTGAGGCGGACCGCGTGCGCACCCCCACCGAGTTCCTGGCCGACCGACGCGTCGTGGAGGGCATCCGCTTCGACGCCGACGGGGAACCGCTCAGCTACTTCGTCGCGCGGGAGCACCCGGGGGACAACGCGCTCGTCCCCCCCGACGAATATGAGGAGCTTCCCGCCTTCGACGGCGAGACCGGCGAGTGGATCGTGCTCCACCTGCTGGACATGCTCCGGCCTGACCAGGCGCGCGGTGTCACCTTCCTGTATCCCGTCGTGGAAGCGCTCCGCACGCTGGGGGAGTACGCCGACGCGGAAGCTGATGCAGCGGTAATCAACGCGCTCTTCACCGTGTTCGTCCGCTCCACCGCGCCGCCGGAGGCGGATGAAGAGACGGGTCTGCCGACCGACCCCGCGGGGGATGCGGCGGGCGCCGCCGGCCCCGGCGCCTCTGTGCGCTCCGCGGTGAAGCTGGGGAAGGGTTCGGTCGTGGAGCTCGACGAGGGCGAGGACATCACCATCGCCGAGAGCAAGCGCCCCTCCGTCAACTTCGGCCCGTTCGTGGAGGCCTTCACCACGCACATCGCCATGGCGACGGGGCTCCCGTACGAGGTGCTGATCGGGCGCTTCCTGGCGAGCTACAGCGCCTCGCGCGCGTCGCTCCTCCAGGCCTGGCGGATGATCTTCTGCCGGCGCTTCACCCTTGCCGAGACGTTCCTGAACCCCGTGCGCGAGGCGGTGATCTCCGAGGCCGTGGCGCGCGGGTACCTGCGCGCCCCCGGCTTCTTCACCTCCCCTCTTCGCCGCCGCGCCTACCTGGGGTGCCGCTGGATCGGTGACCCGCCTGGGCAACTGGACCCCATGAAGGAAGGGAAGGCGGCGGAGCTGCGCGTGGGCAACGGCTTCTCCACCCGCTCGCAGGAAACGCTGGAGATGAACGGCGGCGACTTCCGCCGGAACGTCCAGCAGCTCGCCCGCGAGAACCGCCTCATGGCCGATGCGGGCATAACCCCGGTCACGTCCTCCGCGCCGGCGGCCGGCGCGGAGCCCCCCGCACGCGCAGAGGAGGAATAGATGGCCCGCACTGGAGCGGCAAGGGTTCTGGCGCACGCCGCCTCCGTCCCCTGGGCGCTCGCGCCCGGCTGGAGCGAAACGCTGCGCTCCGCGATCGAGCTTGTGCACGTCTCGGGCGCCTCCAGCCCGGAGGAGCTGCGGGACCGGCTGCGTGCCGTGTTCGCGCCGCACGCCAAGCCGGGCGCCGTCGCCGTGAGCCTGGGCGAGCCGCTGGAGGGGGCGCGCCGCGCCCGGGTGCGGGACGGCGTCGCCATCGTCTCCGTGATGGGGCCGCTCTGGCACTACGCCAACTTCATGACCGACATCTGCGGCGACACCGCCTACGAGGAGCTGGCCGCGGATCTCCGCGCCGTGATGGAGGCGCGCGCCGCAGGGACGGTCAAGGGCTGCCTGCTGGAGACGGACAGCCCCGGCGGCGTGGTGGCCGGGTGCGGCGACACGGCCGCGCTGGTGCGCGAGCTCGCGGCCGTCATGCCGGTCCACTCCCTCATCACCGGCCAGGGGTGTTCCGCCGCCTACTACCTCGCCTCCGCTGCGAGCCGCGTGTACGTCGCCCGGGGCTCGCTGACCGGGTGCCTGGGCACCGTCTGCACGTTCCGCATCCGGAAGGGGAGAGACGATGAAGAGGTGGTGGAGATCGTCTCCAGCCAGACCCCCAAGAAGCGCTTCGACCCCCGCACCGAAGAGGGGCAGGCGCAGGCGCGGACGTGGATTGACGACCTCGCCTCCGAGTTCCTGGAGGACGTGGCCGCCTACCGCGGCCGGACCGTGGAGGATGTGCTGGAGAACTTCGGTCAGGGCGACGTCATGACCGCCGCGAGGGCGGTGGCGGCGGGCCTGGCCGACGAGATCGGCAGTTTCGAGAGCGTGCTCGCCGGGCTGGCGGCGCACGAACCCGCCGCACCCCGCGGCACCCCCGCCCGGGGCGGGACCACAGCGCAACAGGAGCACCACATCATGTCAGTCGTCGCCGACAAGGGCGCCCCGGCCGGGCAGCGGACCGCCGCGGAGCGCGCCACCACCTTCGCCGCGGAGCACGCCGACGCGGCCGCCATCCTCCGCGCCGAGGGCGCCGACGGGGAGCGCGCGCGCATCCTCGCCATCGACGCCGCCACCCCGCCGGGCGCGGAGGCGGTCGTGGCCCCGCTCAAGGCGGACCCGACCAAGGGCGCCGGGGACGCGGCGCTCGCCATCGTCGCCGCCGCGCGCGAGGGCACGATCACGCTCGGCGCGGCCCAGCCGGAGAAGCCCGGGTCCGCCGCGGGCGCGGCGGCCCCCGCCCC
>JBFMFL010000062.1:24394-28261 GCA_040752145.1 Gemmatimonadota bacterium | reverse complement strand
GGGGAGCCGGGTGGGCCTGGCCCTGGGCGCGTACGTGGCCGTCACCTGCCTCGCCCCCTTCCTGGGGAGCTTCCCGGTCCCGGTGATGGGCTACGGGGTCTCCCCGGTCCTGGGGTACCTGGCGGGGGCGTGGGGCCTGCTGCGGGACGTGGCCCCCGGGGAGCCGGCGCCGTAAGGGGGGGCTCCCCGGCCCTTGCCCGGCAAGCACTTCCGTTGACTTTTCCCTGCCGGCCCCTAGCTTGCGGGACCCTTCGCCAAAAAACCGGAGTGCGTCCCGTGATCCCAAGCCCGTTCCGCAGCACCGCCCTGGCGGCGGCGCTCCTCGCCCTCGCCGCCTGCACGCCGTTCGGCCGCCCCGCGAACTCGCCGGCGGCGGGCGACACCGCCACGCGCCTGCTCCTCCGCCCCGTCCCGGTGCCCGCGTCGTACCGCCAGGCGGAGCAGCGGGGGACCCGCTCGCCCACCGGCGCGCCGGGGGAGCGCTACTGGCAGCAGCGGGTGAGCTACCGCATCGAGGCGGAGCTGGACCCGCGCACCGCGCTGCTGCGCGGCCGCCAGCGCATCGTCTACCGCAACCGCTCGCCGGTGGCGCTGTCGACGATGGTGCTCAACCTCTACCAGAACGTCTTCACCGAGAGCGTCCCCCGGAACCGCTACGCCCCCAACACCGGCGGGGTGACGCTGGAGCGGGTGGCGGCGCAGGGGGTGCAGCTCCAGGCGCGCACCGTCGACGAGATCCCGGTGGTGACGCCGCGCGAGCGCGCCCCGGTGGGGTACGCGGTGCAGGGGACGCTGGCCCGGCTGACCCTGCCGCGCCCCGTCGCGCCCGGCGACAGCGCGGTGCTGGAGGTGGAGTGGCGCCACACGGTGCCGCCCGAGGGCGCCTTCCGCACCGCGTGGGAGGACGCGCTGGGCGGGCGGGTGCTGCAGGTGGCGCAGTGGTACCCGCAGGTGGCCGTGTACGACGACGTGTACGGCTGGGACGCGACCCCGTACCTGGGCGACGGCGAGTTCTACCTGGAGTACGGCGACTGGGACGTGTCGCTGACGCTGCCCGCCGGGTGGCTGGTGGGCGCCACCGGGACGCTGCGCAACCCGGAGCAGGTGCTCACCCCGCAGGCGCAGCAGAGGCTGGCGGCCGTCGCCTCCGGCGCGGACAGCCTGGCCCAGGTGGTCACCGCGGCCGATCTCGCCGCCGGGGGCGCCACGCAGCGGGGCGCGAACGGGCGCCTCACCTGGCGCTTCACCGCGAGCGACGTGCGCGACTTCGCCTTCGCCGTGTCCGACCGCTACGTGTGGGAGGCCGCCCGCGCCTCCGTGCCCGCCGAGGGCGCCGGCCCCGCCCGGGGCGTGCTGGTGCACTCGCTCTACCGGCCGGGCGCGCCCGGGTGGGGCGAGGCGGCGCGCTACGGCAGGCACTCCGTCGAGTTCTTCAGCCGGATGGTCATCCCGTACGCCTACCCGCAGGTGACGGTGTCCGAGGGGCCCATCTATGGGATGGAGTACCCCGGCCTGGTGTTCATCGCGCGCCCCGAGGCCGCCGAGGACCTATACGCGGTGATCTCCCACGAGGTCGCGCACCAGTGGTTCCCCATGATGGTGGGGGAGAACGAGGCGGCGTACGCCTGGATGGACGAGGGCTTCGCCACCTACATGGAGAACCGGGCCAAGGAGGACTTCTACCCCGGGACCCAGTCGCCCTTTTTGGCCGAGGCCGCCGGCTACATCACGGTGGCGGGGACGGAGCGCGAGGTGCCGCTGATGCGCCACACCGACCTGGTGAGCCCGTACGGCGCCCGCACCATGGCCGCGTACACCAAGCCGGGGCTGCTGCTGCGGTCGCTCTCCGGGGTGGTGGGCGACAGCGTCTTCGCGCGGGCCCTCTCCACCTACGCGCGGGAGTGGACGTTCCGGCACCCGTATCCCTGGGACTTCTTCGACACGGTGGAGCGGGTGGCGGGGCGCGACCTGGACTGGTTCTGGTACCCGTGGTGGTGGGAGACCGGGACGCTGGACTACGCCATCGTGGCGGTGGAGACCTCGGAGCCGGGCTCGGTGCGGATCACCATCCGCGACCTGGGCGAGGTGCCGGCTCCCGTTCCGGTGGTGGTGACGGCGGACAACGGGGCGGTCACGCGGGCGGACCTGCCGGTGGAGCTGTGGACGGAGGACAAGCTGCGCACGGCCACGCTCACCGTGCCCGTGTACGGGCGGCCGGTGCGGGTGCAGATCGACCCGGACTTCCTCTTTCCCGACGTGAACCCGCAGAACAACCTGTGGACGGCGCCGGAGCAGCTTGCAAAGATGAACTGATTCAAGATGGGTCTGGGCGTGCCCCCGCTGGCGCGGGGTCGGGCTGCGGCTCCGTAGGCGAGCAAACAACGCTCGCCAACGGAGTCGAGCCCGCGCAAACAGCCGCGCGGTCTGAGCAACCGGATTGATAGTTGACACATCAGACCGGGTTGATCCTTGACACTTCCCCGGGGGTGTCCGGCGTCAGCCGGACAGTTCAAAGGTCCGCTCATCCAGCCGCGCCAGGAGTAGGTCGTAGAAGTAGATCGACCACACTCCATCCTCGATCTCCTCCAAGGCCACATCCTCCCCGGTGAGCAGTTCGCTCAGAAAGAGGGTTCGGTCTCGGAAGTACAGGATCCCGTTGCCCCGCACCCGGCGCACCTCGCACTGGCCACCGTACTGCGGGGGCGCGATCCGCTCCGGCATCCTCTCGCTCGCTGGGGACATAGAGCGATCCCGGGGTTTGCATCTCCAGCGCCTGGTGCGGCCGCTCCTGGTTGAACTCGGTGCGGAAGGCGTCGAATCGCTCCTGCTGCACCCGGAGGTTGGCCGCCGCCGGCCGCAGCGTACCCGCTTTGAGGGTGCGATGCATCCGCTCGTGCGAGCCGTTCTGCTCCGGATGTGCCGGCTCGGTTCGATCGTGCTTGATCCCCAGCTTCGTCCACCAGACGCTCAGCCGCGAGAGCCCGGCGATCGCCTTCGTGCAGAACGGACCCCCGTTGTCGCTGCGGATGGCCTGGGGCAGCCCCCGGTCACGAAAGAGGTGTTCGAAGCTCGCCTGGGCTCCGCTGTGCGCCGTGGAACTCAGCCCATCACAGGCCAGCAGGTAGCGTGTGTGGGTGTCCGTGACGGTCAACGGGTAGCACCTCTTCCCGTCGCCCATGCGAAAGTCACCCTTGAAGTCCGTGTTCCACAGCTGGTTCGGAGCCTCCACCATGCGCTCGACCCGGCCCGGGTGGGACCACTTCCGCCGGTGGGGGCGAGGCTCCACCAGCCCCTCCCGCTTGTAGAGGTCGCCCACCGTGCTCGCCGCCGGAAGCGCCAGCTCGGGGCGGCGCACCTGCAACCAGACCAGGATCTTGCGCGGACCCCACTCCGGATGCGCCTTGCGGGCATTCAGCAGCGCAGTCCGGACTTCCTCCGGCATGCGGTGCGGGCAGGACTTGGGCGTATGGCTGCGCGAGGTCAGACCCTCAATCCCCTCCTGCTCGTAGCGGCGCAACCGGGTGTATCCCGCCTGGCGACTGATGCCGAAGCGCTCGCACAGCTCCGTCATGCTGTAGAGCCCCTCCTGGGCCAGGACAACGAACTTCATCCGCTCTTTCATCGGGTCGGTCTGGCTCCACGGCATGGCTCTCCCTCGGTATGGGCGAGCGTGTAAGGTACCGTGTCAACCATCCTCCCGGTCTATTCTGTCAACAACCTACCCGGTCCATACCGTCTCGCCCCTTCGGGCCGAAATCCCTCACGCGGGGCTGGTGCTGGCGTCCGCTGGAACCAACACGACACGGGGGGGGGGGGGGGGCGGGGCGGCGGCCGGCGGCGGGGGGGGAGGGCCGGAGAGGGGGAGCG
>JBFMFL010000062.1:0-24384 GCA_040752145.1 Gemmatimonadota bacterium | reverse complement strand
GCAACCAACACGACAGGGGGGGCGCCCGGCTGCGGCCGGGCGCCTCTCGTGCTTTGCGATCCGTCGTTGTCCCAAGGGGTTGGCAAGCGGGGCGAATGTCGCCAAACTTCCTGCGCCCGGCGCCGCGCGCCATTCCGCAAACCCGTCCAGATCGTCCCATCCCCATGCTGAAGCTACGCGATTCCGTACTGGTCGCCGCGCTCGCCCTGCTCGCCGCCTGCGGCGGGGGCGAGGGCGGCGGCGCGCAGGCCGCCTCCGCCGGTGGCGACTCCGCCGCGGCGCCCGCCGGCGACACCGCGAGCGCGGCGCAGCCCGCCGCCCCCGCGCGCTCGCCGCGCGACGAGGCGCCCGCGCAGATCCGCGGGCTGTACCTGAACGCCTACGCGGCGGGGTCGCCCAACCGGCTCCCCAAGCTGATCAAGATGGCGGACGACACGGAGATCAATGCCTTCGTGGTGGACGTCAAGTCGGAGCGGGGGGTGCACTACAACACGGCGATCCCGCTGGCGAAGGAGCTCCAGCAGCCGGGCGAGAACACGCTGGAGGACCTCAAGACCTTCGTGGACTCGCTCAAGGCGCACGACATCTACACCATGGCGCGGATCGTGGTGTTCAAGGACCCCATCCTGTCCAAGGCCAAGCCGGAGTGGTCGGTGCAGCGCCCCGGCGGCGGGCTGTGGGTGGACAAGGCCGGGAACACCTGGGTGAGCACCTGGGACGAGAACGTGTGGGACTACAACCTGGACATCGCGGAGGAGGCGGCGAAGGCCGGCTTCGACGAGATCCAGTTCGACTACGTGCGCTTCGCCGAGCCGTACAAGAGCCTGCCGCCGCAGGTGCACCCCAGGGCCAGGGGCGACCGCACCGACGCGATCGCCGCGTTCCTCAACGAGGCGAAGCGCCGGCTGCACCCGCTGGGCGTGACGGTGACGGCGGACGTGTTCGGGCTGTCGCCCAACGACCCGCACGACGTCAACATCGGGCAGCAGTGGGAGACGCTCTCCGCCATCGCGGACCACCTGCTCCCCATGAGCTACCCGTCGCACTACCTGCCCGTGCACCTGCCCGGCGTCCCCAAGCCGGACCTGATGCCGTACGAGACCGTGTACAAGTCGGTGGGGATGGCGCGGCTGCGCAGCGACGCGCTGGCCGAGGCGGGGGTGAAGCCGGCCCGGGTGATCCCCTGGCTCCAGGCCTTCTCGGCGCCCTGGCTGGGCCGCAACCACCAGCCGTACGGCCCGGAGCAGATCCGCCAGCAGACCAAGGCGGTGTACGACGTGGGCTACGACGACTGGGTCCTGTGGCACCCCGGCTCCAAGTACGAGCCCTTTTTGGCCGGGCTCGAAAAGGAGACGCGGTCGCGCAAGGCCGCCTCCTACACCGCCCCCGCCGACGTGCAGGCGATGGTCCGGCGCTTCGAGCGCGAGGGCGTGGCCGAGGCGCGCCGCAAGGCCTCCGGGCAGGCCCGCGGCGACGTCAGCGACCCGGCGGCGGCCCAGGCCGCGCGCGCCGGCCGCCCCGAGCCCGCCGCCGACTCCTCCGCGGTGAAGCCCGGCCGCAACGCCCCCGCCGAGGCCACGCCCGAGGCGAAGCCGGTGCCGGCCGCCGGGGGGCAGACGAGGCCCTGAACGGCAGTGCGAAAGTGCGGGAGTGCGTGAGTGCGAAAGTGAAAAGAAGTACGGAGTACGCAGTACGTGAAAGGCGCCCCCACCGGGATCTCCGGTGGGGGCGCTTTTCTGGTGCCGGCGGGCTGGCCGGCCGCGCTACGCGGCGCTGCGCAGCGGGGCCTGCAGGCAGGCGGTGAGCTGCCGCACGTCCACGGGGCGGGAGTACGCCCCCTGCGCTCCCAGCTCGCGAGCCCAGTCCAGCAGCGCCGCGTCGTCCTGGCTGGTGCAGACCACCACCGGGGGGGCGCCCGCCTCGTCCCGGAGGGCCTGCAGGAGCCCGATCCCGTCCAGCCGGGGCATGGCGACCTCGGTGACCACCAGGTCCGGGCGCAGCCGACGGGCGTAGGCCACCCCCGCCTCGCCGTCCGCGGCCTCGATCACCCGGAACCCCGCCCCCTCCAGCTCGGCCCGGAGCGCACGGCGCGCCTCCCGGTCCTCGTCCACCACCAGGATCCGCGCGCCGGGCCCGCCGCCGGCGCGCGAAGGGGCGGACGGGGGGCGGGCGGGCGGCGCGGCCGGAGCCGGGGCCTTGCTCCCGCCACCCAGGAGCTGGGCGAGCAGGGCGTCCACCTCGCTCTGGGCGCCGCCGTCCTGCACCGGCGGGGCCGCCACGTTGTCCACCAGCTCGTGGAGCGAGGTGGCCCCGGCGAGCACGCGCTCCAGCCCGGACTCCCACAGGGTGCGCATCCCGTTGCCGCGGGCCAGCTCCGTCAGCTCCGGGACGCTCGCCCCCCGGGCGACGGCGTGCTGCATCTCGGCGTCCACGACCAGGATCTCCGCCACCACCATCCGGCCCCGGTACCCGGTCCCGCGGCAGGCGGGACAGCCCACCTGCCGGCGGAGCCCGTCGGTGCGCCTGCCCATCAGCAGCACCTGCTGCTCGGGGGGGAGCTCGGACAGGGCGAGGGGCTGGCTGCACTCGCCGCAGAGCCGCCGCACCAGCCGCTGGGCCAGCACTCCCTTGAGCGCCCCCGAGAGCGCCCCCGCCTCCGCGCCGATGTCCGCCAGGCGGGCGATGGCCGAGGGCGCGTCGTTGGTGTGCAGCGTGGACAGCACCACGTGCCCCGTCATGCTGGCCTTGATGGCGATCTGCGCCGTCTCGGCGTCGCGGATCTCCCCCACCAGCACGATGTCGGGGTCCTGGCGCAGGATGGAGCGGAGCGCCGCCGCGAAGCTGAGTCCCGCCCGATCGTTCACCTGCACCTGGTTGATCCCCGGCAGCCGGTACTCGATGGGGTCCTCCACCGTCACCACGTTGCTCTCCGACGACTGCACGTGGCGGAGCGCCGAGTACAGCGTGGTGGTCTTGCCGGACCCCGTCGGCCCGGTGGCGAGGATCATCCCCTCCCGCATCGCCAGGAGGCGGTCCAGGCGGTGCAGCTCGGCCGGGGTGAACCCCAGGCTCTCCAGCCCGGTGCTGGCGACGTTGGAGTCCAGGATGCGGATCACCACCTTCTCCCCCACCCCGCCCAGCGGCAGGGTGGAGACGCGCAGGTCCACGGGCCGCCCGCCGAGCCGCGTCACGGCCCGCCCGTCCTGCGGGCGAATCCGGTCGGCGATGTCGAGGTTCGCGGTGACCTTGATCCGGCTGACCAGCGGCGGGGCCGTTTCGCCGGGGACCCACCCGGCGTCGTACAGGGCGCCGTCCACCCGGAAGCGGACCAGCATCCCGTCGGCCTTGGGCTCCAGGTGGACGTCGCTGGCCTTGTCGCGGAGCGCGGCCGCGAGGATCCGGTCCAGGATCTCCACCGGGGTGCCGCCCAGCTCCAGCGTCCCGGCGCCCGCCGCGGGCGCGGGGGCCGGCGAGTGCCGGTGCGCCGCGGCCGGGGGCGGCGGGGCGGGCGCCCGGTACACGCTCTCCCGCGTGGAGCGGAGCTGGGCGGGGCTCGCCAGCACCAGGCGGACGGGACGGGAGGCGGCGGCCTGGAGCTCCTCGGCCAGGCCGTGCCGCACCGGGTTGGCGGCGGCCACCTCCAGGGCGCCCTCGTGGAGCCGGACGGGGGCCACGTCGAAGCGCAGGGCCGCGGCGCGCGGCAGGAGCGGCGCCAGCTCGGCCCCCGCCCCGGACAGGTCCGCGGGGGGGAGCCGGGAGGCCGCGCTCGCCGCCTTGAGGATGACGGAGTCCGCCACGCCCGCCGCGGAGAGCGCCTCCCAGGCGGTGGCCGCCGGGATCACCGCCGCGGCCGCCGCGGACGCGTGCCCGATCCTCCTGAACTCGTCCATCAGCCACTGGTCCGGCCACGGGCCGGTGTGTCCGGCGGACGGACCGGTCTTGGGATTCCTGGTGATCATGGGGGGAAGCGCGGACTTCGCGGGGGTGGGGACGTCGGGGCGGCCGGCGGGGACGTCCTGAGTATCGGCAGGGTGCCCGCGGAACAGGAGCGGAGGAGAGAAGTGGACGGAAGTGCGTGAGGGGGCGCCGCCGCAGGACCCTCGCCCGGCGGCCTTGGAGCCGCCACCCTCTCCCAATTCCGGGAGAGGGGAAACTGCTGGATCTCCCGGTACGACAAGCGGTTGCGTGAGGGATGTCGGCCCGAAGGGGCGAGACCGCGCGGCTGTTTGCGCGGGCTCGACTCCGTTACGCACGGTTGTTTCGTGCGTTACGGAGCCGCAGCCCGACCCCGGCGCCAGCCGGGGGCACGCCCGAACCCGCAGCTAAGCTTTTCAGCCTTTCGCCTCTCCCCAGCCGCTCCGCAAGTGGATGTCGCGCTGGGGGAAGGGGATCTCGATGCCGGCCCCGCGGAAGGCCCGGTCGATGGCGAAGCGCAGGTCGCTGGCGACGATGGGCTCGGTGCGCGGGGTGTTGAGCCAGACCAGCAGCGTGAAATCCAGCGACGACTCGCCGAAGTCGTCGAACCTCACCAGCGGGTGGGGCTCCTGCAGCACGCCCGGGTGCTCGGCGGCGACGCGCTCCAGGACCTCCTTCACCCGGGCCGTGTCGCTCCCGTACGCGACGCCCACCTTGACGGCGATCCTCACCCGCCGGTCGTCGAAGGTGGAGTTGATCACCGGCTCGGTGATGAACTGGCCGTTGGGGACCAGGATGTCCACGTTGTCCAGGGTGGTCACCACGGTGGCGCGGGCGCGGATCTCCCGCACGGTGCCCCGGGTGTCGCCCACCTCCACGAAGTCGCCCTTCTTGACCGGGCGCTCCAGCAGCAGGATCAGCCCGCTGACGAAGTTCTGCGCGATGTTCTGCAGGCCGAAGCCGATCCCCACGGCCAGGATGGCGCCCAGGCCGGCGAGCGCGGTGATGGAGATGCCCAGGTTGTCGAGCGCCAGGAACGCCCCCATCGCCACGATCCCGTAGTGCAGCAGCCGGTTGAGGGCGTACTGCACTCCTTCGTCGATCCCCCGGCGGCGGTAGATGCGCCCCAGCGCCCGCTGCACCACCGCGGAGAGCAGGAACGCCAGCGCCAGGAAGACGAAGAAGCTGATCAGCGAGGCGAGGGTGACCGGCGTGCCTCCGATGCGGAACAGCTCGTTCTGCACGCGGAAGGCCTCGCCCAGCTCCACCCGCAGCTCCTCGACGCGCCGTGCGGCGTCCTCCTGGAAGGCTCGGCTCTGCTGCATGCCGGGCCCTCCTGCAACGGGCGCGCCCGCCCGGCCCGGCGGGAACGAAAAAGGGGGGCCGGATCGCTCCGGCCCCCCCCTCGCCCTTCCCGGCCCCGCGCGGCGGTCAGTCCTCGCCGCCGTACACCGGCGCGCCCGCGTCGGCGGCCGCGGCCACCCAGTTGTTCACCGTGCGCCGCAGCGTCTGCATGCGGTTGTTGGCCTCGGTCTGGTAGGTGCGGTTGGTCAGGAGCACCGCCCAGGTGCCGCGGTCCGGGTCGATCCAGATGGAGGTGCCGGTGTAGCCGGTGTGGCCGTAGGCGTTGGGGGAGATGCGCGTGCCCGCGGCCCCGCCGCCGCCGCGGTTGGGCGACTCCCACCCCAGCGCGCGGTTCCCCGCCTGGCGCCGCCCGAACATCCTCACCGTCTCCGCCTTGAGCACCCGCACCCCGTCCAGCTCGCCCTCGTTCGCCAGCATGGCGGCGAAGCGGGCCAGGTCGTGCGCGGTGGAGAAGAGCCCCGCGTTGCCGGCGATGCCGCCCAGCTGCCGGGCGATGGGGTCGTGAACCTTGCCCTGGAAGGCGTCGCCCTGGGTGCGCGCGGTGGACGCGCAGATGGTGCACCCCTGACCGGCGGCGTAGGTGGTGTAGCGCATCTTGAGCGGCCCGTACACGCGCCGGTCCAGCAGCCGGAAGATGGGCTCGCCCGCCGCGCGCTCGGCGGCGGCGAAGAGCACCACAAAGCCGATGTCCGAGTACTCCACCCGCGCGCCCGGGGCCGACTGGAGCTGCATCCTCACCGCGCGCCCCAGCGCCTCCTCGGGCGTGCGGCCCCAGATCTCCGCCCAGGCGGGGAGCCCGGAGGTGTGCGTGAGCAGGTGCCGGATGGTCACCGCCTCCTTGCCGCCGCCGTAGAACTCCGGCAGGTAGCGCGACACCGGCGCGTCCAGCTCCACCCTGCCGTCCTCCACCAGCAGCATGAGCGCCGTGGTGGTGGCGACCACCTTGGTGAGCGAGGCCAGGTCGTACACGGTGCGGTCCGGGTCCACCGGCACGTCCCCGGCGGTCCAGCCGGTGGTGCCGATGCCGCGCTCCACCACCACCTGCCCGCGGCGGCCCACCGCGAGCGCGGCCCCGGGAAAGGCCCCGCGGCGCACCTCGTCGGCGATGGCGGCCTCGGCGCGGATCAGCGAGGTGAGGCTGAGCCCGGCGGCGGCGGCGCTGGGGAGCTCGTGGTACGAGTCGAGGGTGGCCACGTCGGCGCGGGGAGCGGACGCGGCGAGGCGGAGCGAGTCGGACGGGGCGGCGGCGGGGACTGCCGGGCCGTGGGCGGCGTGCAGGGACGCCGCCGCGGAAAGGAGCAGCGGGAAGAGCATGGCGGGGCTGTTTTGCTACGGGGAACGACCGGGCGTGAGTGCGAGCGGCAAGCACAAGCTGCCGTGCGCCCGCGGCCGTGTCAACGACAAGAAGCGGGCCCCGTGGAGGGGCCCGGAGAGAACGCTTTGTCGATGAACGGGTTGCGTGAAAGGGCGCGTTCGGCGCTTCGCTCGTTCCCGTTGCGGAACGCGACAGGTGTTGCGCCCTGCAACCTCACGCGGCGCCGGAGCGGACCGCCTCCAGCTCCTCCCAGCGGGCGTAGAGCGCGTCCACCCGCTCGGACGCCTCGCGGAAGGCGGCGGTGGCGCGCGCGATCTCGTCGGGGGACTCGGAGTAGAGCGCGGGGTCGGCCAGGCGGGCGCCCAGCTCCTCCTTGCGCGCCTCGGCCGCCAGGATGGCCTCCTCCATCCCCCCCAGCTCCTTCTGCTCCTTGAACGAGAGCTTGCGGGGGCCGTCCTTTTTTTCCGGTCGTGCGGCGGACGCGCCCCCCGGGCCGGGCTTCCGCTCGGCGGGGCGCGCGGCGGCCTCCCCGGCCTCGCGCTCGGCGCGGAGGCGGCGGTACAGGTCGTAGCTCCCGGCGTGGCGCCGCAGCCGCCCCTCGCCCTCGAAGACGATGAGCCCGGTGGCGACCTTGTCCAGGAAGAAGCGGTCGTGCGTCACCAGCAGCACGCACCCGGGGTAGTCGGCCAGCAGCGACTCCAGCACCTGGAGGGTGACCAGGTCCAGGTCGTTGGTGGGCTCGTCCAGGATCAGCAGGTTGGCGTCCTGCAGGAGGAGCCGCGCCAGGAGCACGCGGTTGCGCTCGCCGCCGGAAAGCGACCTCACCACCTGCCGCTGCTGCGCCGGCGAGAACAAAAAGGTCTCCAGGTAGCTGCGCAGGTGGGTGCGCTCGCCGCCCACGGTGACCCAGTCCTGGTTGCTCACCGACTCGTAGATGCTGAGGTCGGGGTCCAGGTCCTCGCGCCGCTGGTCGAAGTAGGCGATGCGGGTGTTCTTGCCCGTCTCCACCTCGCCGGCGTCGGGCGCCTCCAGCCCCATGATGATGCGCAGCAGCGTGGTCTTGCCGGCGCCGTTGGGGCCGATGATGCCGATGCGCTCGCCGGCCTGGAGGATGGTGCTGAAGTCGCGGACCAGCGTCCGGTCGCCGTAGGCCTTGGAGATGCCGTGCAGGTTGAGCACGGTGCGCCCCAGGTGCGGCACGGCGCCGGTGGCCATCTCCACGGCGTCGCGCGAGGGGAGGCGCCGGTCGGCGTGCTCCTTCTGCAGGTCGCCCAGGCGGTTGATGCGCGCCTGCTGCTTGCCGGTGCGCGCGGAGGGGGAGCGCCGCACCCAGGCCAGCTCCTGGGCGATCAGCTTCTTGCGCTTGTCCTCCTCCGTCGCCAGGCGCTCCATGCGCTCGGCGCGGGCCTCCAGGTACTCGGTGTAGCCGCCGGGGTACGCGGTCAGCTCGCCCACGGACACCTCGATCATCCGGCTGACCACCCGGTCCAGGAAGTAGCGGTCGTGGGTGATGAGCATCACCGCGCCGGGGTAGCCCTGGAGGTGCTCCTCCAGCCAGGCGGTGGTGTCGGCGTCCAGGTGGTTGGTGGGCTCGTCCAGCAGCAGCAGCTCGGGCTGCTGCAGGAGGACGCGGGCCAGGGCGACGCGCTTCCTCTCGCCGCCGCTCAGCCCCTCCACCGGCCGCTCCCAGCGCTCCACCCCCAGCCGGGTGAGGACGGCCTCCATGCGGTGCTCGTAGTCCCACCCGCCCAGCGCCTCGATGCGCCCGGCCGTCTCGCCCTGGCGGGCCAGCAGGCGGTCCAGGTCGCCCCCGCCGCGCGAGAGCAGGCCGGCGACCTCGTGGTACTGGGCGATGGCGTCGCGCAGCTCCGGCGTGCCGGCCGCCACGGCGCGCAGGATGGTGTCGCCCTCCTCGAACTCGGGCTCCTGGGCCAGGTAGCCCACCCGGGCGTCGCGGCGGAAGGCGAGGGTGCCCCCCTCGTGCCCGTCGATGCCGGCGACGATGCGGAACAGCGTGCTCTTGCCGGAGCCGTTGACGCCGATGAAGCCCACCTTCTCGCCCTCGTCCACGGCGAAGGAGACGCCGTCGAAGACGACGCGCGGGCCGAAGCTCTTGTGCAGGTCCTGCACGGTCAGGATCGGAGTAGCCATAGACCCGGAATATCGCCCCGGCGCGGGGGGCGGAGCAAGCCGCGCGGGCCCCTACATCCCCAGCCACCAGCTCGCCTTGACGGCCAGCACGCTGGTGGCGGGCGCGTCCAGCAGCGAGGCGGCGCCGCGGCGCAGGCCCAGCCGGGCGTCGGCGTCGGAGCCGTCGCGCCCCTGGGTCCACACCACGAACACGGTGGAGCCCGGCCGGTACTCCCAGCGCAGCACGGCGTTGGCGCTCAGTTGCCGGACGCCGAACGAGGGCTCGCGGAGCGCGGTCTCGGCCGCGCCGTCGCCGTCCAGGTCCACCCGGCGCCCCGCGCCGCCGTCCGCGGCGGGCCCGCCTGCGCCGAGCGGGCGGAAGCGCCGCGAGAAATCGGACGCCCGCGCGTCCGCCACGGCGCGCAGCTCTCCGAATCGGCCGGCGCTGAGGAAGGACTGGGCGTAGAGCTGGAGCGAGAGCGCCGGGGTGAAGGTGTGGTCCAGCCGCGCCGTGAGCGACGCGGTGGTCTGCTCCAGCGCGCCGACCACGTACTCCGTCCTCCCGTCCACGGACGCGGCGCCGACGAACTGCGCCGGGTCGCGGTTCCACGCCACCGTGGGCCCCAGCGACAGCTCGGTGCGGCCGGAGGGGCGCAGCGACAGGGAGGGGGACAGCTCCAGCACGCGGCCGCCGGTGCCGTCCTGGAGCGACCAGGCGCCGTCCAGCGCCAGGCCCACGGGTCGGCGCGGGTCGCCCTGCACGCCGAAGCCGCCCGCGTGGGAGGCGGCGTAGGCCAGAGCGGGGCCGCCCCGCAGCGTCGCGGGGGCCAGGCCGGAGAAGCGCCGGTCGTACCAGGCGAAGCCGCTCCACCGGCTGTGCAGCTCGGCGCGCGCGAAGCCGGAGAGCACGGCGTCGGTGCGCTCGCCGCCGAACGTCCATCCCGCGCCCTGGGCGAGGCGCGCCTGCCAGCCGCGGAAGAGCCGCCCCGGGCGGAAGACCTGGTACTCCACCGCGGCGCTCTCGCGGACGCGGTCGGCGTAGGGGAAGAAGCCCAGCCGGTTGGCCTCGAAGCCGGGGGAGACGGCGATCCCGGACACCTCCCAGCGCAGCCCGCCCCCGCCCACCTTCGCCAGCCCCAGGCTGGCGCTGTACCCGGCCAGCGAGGTGAGCGCCGGGTCGAAGCGCAGGTGCCCGGCGTCCGGCCGCTGGAAGAGGCGCACGGGGGAGCGCTGCACGGCGGCGACCGCGTCCGCGCCCCCGGCCACGTACGAGCCGCTCGCGGCGCCCTCCACCTGGAAGTCGCCCCCGCCGAAGCGGTGGCGCCCGTCCACGCCCGCCACGTACGCCTGCCCCACCCGGTTCCCCGGCACCACGCCGTCCTCGGCCCGCGCGTTCACGGCGGTGAGGGTGCCGCCCAGCCAGGTGCCGCCCCGCCGGGAGTCGCGCCCCACCCGCCCCACGAAGTAGCTGGTGGCGGGCTCCACCGTCTCGCTGCCGCGGGCGCCGCCGGGACCCGCCGCGGACCAGGGGGCGCTCTCCCGCGCGGTCACGGCCTGCATGAGCCCCACCGACCAGCCGCCCTCGGTGCGCCCCGTGAGCTTCGCGGCGCCCAGGATGGTGGTCCGCTCGGGGACGTCGGCGAAGCGGGCCTCGCGCGGCACGGAGCCGGCCGGGCGCGCGCCGATGCGCCGCGAGTAGAACAGCGCGGGGAAGCCGCCGCCGAACATCTCCGCGCCCTCGGTGAAGAAGGGGCGCTTCTCCTGGAAGAAGCTCTCGAAGGCGGTGAGGTTGACCTGCGAGGGATCGGCCTCCACCTGGCCGAAGTCGGGGTTGAGGGTGGCGGTGAGCGTCAGGTCGGAGCCGACGCCCAGCCGCAGGTCCACCCCGGCGGAGCCCAGCAGCTCGGTGGGGCGGTGGAAGGGGTCGGCGTCGTCGCCGGGGGCGCGGGCGACGCGGGCGACGGTGTAGGGCTGCACCTCCAGCCGCCGCGGGGGGCGCAGTCCGCGCAGCCCCGTCAGCTCGCCGGACTGCGCCGCCAGCCCCGCCGTCCGCGGGGACACGGGCGACCAGTACGCCAGCTCGCCGCGCCGGGCTACCTCCCGCGCGAAGTTGATCCCCCAGGCCCGCTCCCCGTCCCCGGCGCCGAAGCGGAGCTGCGAGAGCGGGATGCGGATCTCCGCCGTCCACCCCTCGCCGTCCACCGCGGTGGCGGCCTCCCACACCGCGTCCCACCCGGCGTCGTCGTCCGCGCCGTCCACCACCACGTAGTCGCGCTTCACCCCGCGCGGGTTGACCGCGAAGGCCAGCGCGGTGCGCCGGTCGCGGCGGCTGTCCACCAGCACGGTGAACCAGTCGGAGAAGACCGCCTGGTCGCGGCGCGCCAGCCGCCCCACCACAGAGTCCGGCCGCGCGTCCCGGGCGCGCACGCCCACGTACAGCGCCGCGTCGTCGTACAGCACGCGGACCTCGGTGGCCTCGCTCGCGGTCGCGCCGGGCGTCGGCCGGTTCTGCACGAACGAGCCGGCGACCGGGGCCGTGGCCCACGCGCCGTCGCCGAGGCGCCCGTCGATGGCGGGGGGCGCGGAGGTGCGCACGGCCTCCAGTACGCGGCCGCCGGAGCCGAGCGCGGGCGACTGGGCGGCCGCCTGCGCGGAGGGAAGAAGGAGGGCGAGGACGAAGACAAGGCGGGGGGACGGCATGAGGCCTCCGGGAGCGTGGTGCCGCGGCCGGCGGGCGCGCCGCCGCGTGTTCCCATGGAGGATGCAGCCGGGAGAGGGGGAGAGGGTGGAGAGCCGGTCGGAAGGGTGTGCGGGATCGGGGGAGGAAGTGTGGAGGAATTGTGAATGGGTGCCGGCGTGACGGCGACCCCTCACCCCCCGGCCCCTCTCCCACAAGGGGAGAGGGGGAGAACTGCAACTGCGGAAAACCCGTTGTGACACGCGGAGCTGCGTGAGGGATGCCGGCCCGAAGGGGCGAGACCGCGCGGCTGTTTGCGCGGGCTCGACTCCGTTGGCGAGCGTAGTTTGCTCGCCTACGGAGCCGCAGCCCGACCCCGCGCCAGCGGGGGCACGCCCGAACCCGCAGTTCAGAGCCGTTCCGGCACTATGGCTCGAAGCGGTACCCGGACTTCCACACGGTGAGGATGTGGCGCGGGCGCTCGGGGTCGTCTTCCAGCTTCTGGCGCAGCTCGGACACGTGCGAGTCCACGGTGCGGGTGAGCACCCGGCCCTTGTGCCCCCACACGGTCTCCAGCAGCATCTGCCGGGTGGCGACGCGGCCGCCGAGCGCGGCCAGCGCCAGGAGCAGGTCGAAGGCGCGCGGGGTGAGCGCCACCTCGCGGCCGCGGCGGAGCACCCTGCGGGCGGCGGGGTCCACCTCCACCTCGCCGAAGCGGAGCACGCCGGCCGCGGCCGGTTCCTCCGCGGCCGCGGCGCGCGCCCGGGAGCGGCGCAGGAGCATCCCCACGCGCTCCAGCAGCTCCAGCAGCCCGAACGGCTTGGTGACGTACTGGTCGGCGTCCAGGCGGAAGGCGCGCACCTTGTCGGCCTCCTCGCCGCGGGCGGTGAGCACCAGCACGGGCGCGTGCATCCCCTCCTCGCGCAGGGTGCGCAGCACCTGGAAGCCGTCCATCCCCGGGAGCATCAGGTCCAGGATCAGCAGGTCGGGCGCGAATTCGCGCGCGGCGCGGACGGCGGCGGCCCCGTCCTCCTCCCAGCGGACCTGGTAGCCCTCCAGCTCCAGGTTGTAGCGGATCCCCGCGGCCAGCTCGGCGTTGTCCTCCACCAGCAGGATGCGCGCGGTCACACGGCCCTCCGGCGCTCGCCGCCGCACCCGGCGGCGGGGTCGCGCCAGCCGGGGAGCCGGAGGACGAAGCGGGCGCCGCCGCCGGGCGCGTCCTCCACCCGCGCGGTCCCCCCGTGCCACTCGACCAGCTCGCGCACCACGGCCAGCCCGATCCCGCTCCCCACCGCCACGCTCCCCACGGCGTCCTCGCCGCGGCGGAACGGCTCCCAGACGCGCTCCCGCTCGCGCGGGGGGACGCCCGGCCCCTGGTCCTCCACCGCGATCCTCACCCCGCCGTCCGCCGCCTCGGCGGTGACGCGCACCGTCTGCCCGGGCGGGCCGTACTTGACGGCATTGTCCAGGAGGTTGAGCACCACCTGCCGGAACGACTCCGCGTGCAGCTCGGCGTGGAGCCCGGTCTCCAGGCGCGGCTCCAGCGTGGCGCGCCGGGAGGCGGCCAGCGGCGCGAAGCCGCGCACGATCCCCTCCAGGTACTCGTCCAGGCACACGGTCTCGCGGTCGCCGCCGGTGGCGCCGCGCTCGGCGCGCGAGAAGTGCAGGACGTTGTCCACGAGGGCGGTGAGGCGGGTGGTCTCGCGGTCCAGGTTGTCCAGGATCCAGTCGCGCTGCTGCTCGGTGGACCAGCGCCCCAGCCGCAGCGTCTCCAGGAAGAGGCGCAGCTGGGCGAGCGGGGTGCGCAGCTCGTGCGACACGCCGGCGACGAAGTCGGAGCGGAGGCGCGCCAGCTCGGCCTCGCGCCGGAGCTGGCCCACGGCCACCGCGCCCAGCCCCGCGGCCAGGAGGAGCAGCCCGCCCAGGAAGGGGAGCCGCGAGCGCGGCAGCCCGCCGATGACCAGCGAGCCGGCGACGGCCGGGCGCACGGTGGCGCGCACCCGCAGCCCGCCCAGCTCGGCGTGGAAGTCGTTGGCGCTCGCCTGCGTCCAGTCGCGCTCCCGCGGCTCGGAGGCGAACAGGACCCGCCCGGCGGGGGAGAGGAGCTGCACGGCGAGCAGGTCGGCGTTGCGGCGGCCGTCCGTCAGCGCGACCGGAAGCAGGCTCCGGTCGGCCACGATCTCCCGGAACAGCGGGCGGAAGCACTCCGCGTCGAGCTCGAAGCCCAGCGCCGCCCGTCCCGCGCCCGGCGGCCCGGCCAGCGTGTACACCAGGACGCGCTCCCGCCCGCCCTCCCTGCCCGCCGCCACGGCGTAGTCCCAGCCCGGGAGGTAGGCGTCGCGCGAGTGGGTCCGCACCGTGCGGGCGATCCACTCCTCGGCCGGCGGGCCCGGCGCCCGGCCCGCGAACGCGGGGGCGCCGCCGTCCAGCGGGACGCGGAAGTAGTACGGGGCGCCGTACACGGGGCCGTGCAGGGCGGAGCCGTCCCCCGCCTCGCCCGCGGCGAGCAGCGCGGTCGGGCCGGCGGCGGGATCGCGCGCCGCCGGCTCCAGGTTCGCGCGGAAGGCGTCGTCCAGCCCCGAGGCCACGTGCTGCCCGAAGCTCCACACGGCGAAGGCGCCGTAGTCGCGGACCAGCCCCTCGGCGGTGGCGCGGTGGGAGCGCGAGGCCCGGGCGGCCTGGAGGATGGCGGCGCCGGCCACGCCCAGGCCGAGGGCCAGCAGGAGGAGCGGGGCCCAGCGGGCGGGGCGGGAGCGGAGGCGGTGCAGGCGCATGCGTTGCCGGGGGCGGAGGGTCGTCCCAAGGTTAGGGGCCCTCCGGTGCGCGAACAAGCCGGAAAGTGTGCGAGATTTGTGAAAAGACGGCGGGCACTCGGTCCATGAACCCGGGATGGGAGCCGATGGGGAGCGGAGAGCTGGTGGCGATCTACGTGAAGCGTGCCCACCGCGGGGTGATGGACCCCGCGCAGGCGGCGGAGCTGGTGGCGGGGCGGGGGATCGTGGGCAACGCGGACCAGGGGCGCCGCCGCCAGGTGACGCTGCTGGAGGAGGAGGTCTGGACCGCGCTGATGGAGCGGCTGGGCGGGAGCGCGCCGCCCTCGGCGCGGCGCGCCAACCTGCTGCTGCGCGGCGTGCGCCTGGCGGGGACGCGCGGGCGGGTGCTGCGCATCGGCGGGTGCCGGCTGCGGATCTATGGCGAGACCAAGCCGTGCGAGCGGATGGAGGAGGTGCAGCCCGGCCTCCGGGCCGCGATGTACCCGGACTGGGGCGGCGGCGCCTTCGCGGAGGTGCTGGACTCGGGGCCGATCCGGGTGGGGGACGCGGCGGTGTGGGAGGAGTGAGGGGCAGTACGAAGTACGCAGTACGCTTTGACGGTGCCGTTCGCCGGGACCCTTGTGTCCGGCGCGGGCGGGAGGTAACGTGCCGCGCGAATCGTCCGTTTGCGGACGCCTCCCCGCCCACCCGTCTTCTCCGCCGCACATGCACTTCCGCACCACTCTCCGCGCCGCGGTGCCCGCGGCGCTGGCCCTGCTCGCCGCGTGCGCGGGAGCGGCCGGCGGGTCCGGCACGCAGGCCGCCCCGGGGCTCTCCCGCGAGGCCGTCTACCTGTCCTCCCGGCCGGCGCCGCGCGAGAACTGCCGGCAGGCGCCGGTCCCCATGCGGCTCCCCGCCCTGGCCGAGCTGGCCGACTCCGCGGCGCTCACGGCGGCGGTCGCCGCGTACGCGGCGCAGCACCGCTTCGACGCCCGCCGCGACACCACCTATACGCTGTTCTCCGTGGCCTTCGGGCGGGAGGGGCGCGTGGAGCGGGTGCGGGGGATCGAGTGGTGGATGCCGGAGGGCACGGTGGACCCGCTCGCCGCGATCGTGTCGCGGCACCTGAAGCCGCAGCCGGGCGGCGGCAGCGTCCGCCTGCGGGTGCGCCCGGACGCCCAGCCGATCATCCGCGTGGGCCGCTCCCAGGTGTGCAGGCCGGGCTCCGCGATGAGCTTCCGCCTGGTGGCCCCGCAGCTCAACCCCCTCATCAAGCCGCAGCCGATCATGCTGCGCATCCGCGTCTCCGCCGAGGGGCGCGTGGTGGGGGCGCAGGTGGTGCGCAGCTCCGGCGACGAGGAGCTGGACCGCTGGGTGAGGAGCAACGTGGAGCGCTACCAGTACGCGCCGGGGCTGGTGGACGGCGTTCCCGTGGAGATGGAGTACGAGCAGACGGTGCAGATCGCCGCGCGCCGCTGACGCGGGCGCCGGGCAGGAAAACGGAGGGGGCGGAGACCGCGACGGTCCCCGCCCCCTCCCGTTTTCCGCGCCCTGCCCGACCCGAGCGTCAGCGAGGGGCACGCCCGAACCCGCCATTCACTGCTTGCGCACCGGCACGAAGCGGAGGTTCTGGTAGTCGAAGCTGAAGTCGGCCAGCTGCGAGAACGCCTCCATCCCGAAGGACGCCACCTGCCCGGCCGGGTCCAGCGTGAAGGTGACGAAGGCGTCGGCGGAGGTGCGCTCGCGGGGGCGGGCCACGAAGGTGTCGTAGTGCCAGTGCTCCAGGTCGGCCGTGAGCGACGGCGACCGGGAGAAGCGCAGCACCAGCTTGCCGTTCTCCACCGCGAGGCTAGCGTCGCCGTAGAGCGGGTCGGTGTAGGCGCCGGCGTAGCGGGCCAGCGGCAGCGAGGGGCGGGTGCCCCGGGCGCGGGCGGCGGCGGCCCGGCGCTCGGCCTCGGCGGCGCGCTCCTCGCCGCGGCGCGCCTGGGCGGCGAAGGCGGCGGTCCAGTCGGTCTGCGGGGCGCCCAGGAAGCGGTCCATGATCCACCAGCCGAGCGCGGTGTGCGCGGAGGACTCGGTGTTGGTGAGGATGACGATTCCCAGCTTCTGGTCCGGCACCAGCAGCGTGCGCGAGGTCATCCCCGCCAGGCCGCCGGTGTGGGTGACGACCTTGTGGCCGCGGTAGTCGCGCAGCGACCACCCCAGCCCGTACTGGGAGAAGCTGGGTGTGTACGCCTCCAGCCCCGGCTGCAGCGCGCCGATGGGGAGGATGGTCTGCCCGCTCCACATCTCGCGGGTGCGCTGCGCGCTCCACAGCCGCCGGTCGCTCCCGGCCACGCGCCCGGAGTCCAGCTGCACGATCATCCACCGGGTCAGGTCGGCGACGTTGCTGACCAGCGACCCGGCGGGCGCGGCGTTGTCCATGTTGTCGCGCGTCACCACCCGCAGCGGCCCCTGGAAGCGCGAGTGCGGCGCGGCCACGTCGCCCGCCTGCGGCAGGTCGCGGGCGAACGTCAGCGTGGAGGTCATCCCCAGCGGCTGGAGGATGCGCTGCCGCACGAAGGCGTCCCACTGCGTGCCGGTGACGGCGGGGATCACCTCGCCGGCGGCCAGGAAGGGGATGTTCTGGTACGCGTAGGTCGTGCGGAAGCTGCTGGAGGGCGGCAGCGCGCCGATGCGGGTGAGCACCTCGCGCGGCGGGTAGGTGGAGCGGTACCAGAGCAGGTCGCCGCCGCCCAGCCCCAGCCCGCTGCGGTGCGAGAGCAGGTCGCGGATGGTGAGCTCGCGGGTGACGTACGGGTCGGAGAGGCGGAACCAGGGGAGCCGCTCCACCACCCGGTCGTCCCACGACACCTTCCCCGAGTCCACCAGCATGGCCAGCGCGGCGGCGGTGAACGCCTTGGTGTTGGAGGCGATCTGGAACAGGGTGTTGGGCGTCACGCGGGCGGTGTCGTCGCCCAGCCGGCGGATGCCGTACCCCTGCGTGAGCACCACCCGGCCGTCCTTGACGATGCCGACGGCGATGCCGGGGACCGAAAACTCCCGCATGGCGCGGGCGACCTCCTGGTCCAGCCCCGGCGGGGGCGCCGCCTGGGCGCCGAGCGAGGCCGGGGCGAGCGTGAGCGCCGCCGCGAGCGCGAGGCGGCGGACGAGCGGGTTGTGTCGGTTCATCGGGACGGTGCGGGTTGCGGGAGCCGGGCACGGGACGCGTCGGTATGGCCGGAAAAATACGGCGCCGCCCCGGCTGGGGGCAACGAGCGCCCCGCGGCGCCCCGACATGGGGCGATCTCCCCATCCGCGCGCCGGCGCCCGGTGTTACCGTGCAGTGCCCCGCGGACGCCAGCACCGGCCCCGCGTGAGGGATGCCGGCCCGAAGGGGCGAGACCCGGCGGGGCAGTTTCCGCCGGGTCTCGACTCCGTAGAGCAGCGTAGTTTGCTGCTCTACGGAGCCGCAGCCCGACCCCGCGTCAGCGGGGGCACGCCCGAACCCGCTTTTCCCACCGACAGGAGACCTGAATGACGATGCAGTGGAAACAGACAGGGAGCTTGCTGCTGGCGATTCTGCTCCTGCTGGCGGGGTGCGACTCGACGACGGAGCCGGAGCGCCCGCTGCGGGTGATCTTCGTGGGGAACAGCCTGACCACCTGGCACGACATGCCCGCCATGGTGCGGGCGATGAGCGAGGCGGCGGGGCGGGGGAGGCCGCTGGAGGTGCGCTCGACCGCGTGGAACGGGATGTCGCTGCGCGACCACTGGAACGACTCCGGCACGCGGCAGGCGCTGGAGCGCGAGGGCCCCTGGGACGTGGTGTTCCTCCAGGAGAGCGCGCTCGTGTCGGAGGAGGGGAAAGCCTACCTGCGCGAGCACGTCCGCCTGTTCCGGGGCGAGACGGACGGCGAGGTGGCGCTGATGATGCCCTGGCCGCCCCGCGGCGCGCGGCAGTACTCGGACGACGTGCACCGGGCCTTCCGCCAGGTGGCCACGGAGACGGGGGCGGAGTTCGTCCCGGCCGGCGAGGTGTGGCGCCAGGCCGGGCTCCGCGACCCGGCGCTGGACCTGTACGACCCGGACGGCGGGCACCCCAACGCCGTCGGCACCTACGCGGCGGCGCTCGCCGTCTTCCAGAGCCTCACGGGGGAGTCGCCCCTGGGGCTGCCCGCCACGCTGAAGCTGCACACGGGCGTGGAGGTCCGGCTGGACCCCGCCGTCGCGGCGCTGCTCCAGGAGTCCGCCGTGGCCGCGAGTTCGGTGGTGCGCTGACGGGCGGCGGGCTCCGCCCCGGGGCTTGTGCCCGCCCGCCCGCCGCACGATGGTTGTGTCCGTCCCGATCCCCGCGTCCGCCCGCACCGCCCGCCATGCCGCAGGACCACACCGTCGCCCACGGCGAGGGGCTGAGCAGCATCGCCGAGACGTACGGCTTCAGCCCCGACCGCATCTGGAAGGACCCCGCCAACGAGGCGTTGCGCCGCGCCCGCCCGGACCCGGAGGTCCTGGCGGCGGGCGACGTGGTGGTCGTCCCCGACCGGGTGGCCAAGGAGGTGCAGGCGCGGACCGGCCGCCGGCACTCGTTCCGCCGGGTGGGGGTGCCGGCGCTGTTCAGCCTAAAGCTGACCTCGGCGGGCGGGCCGCGCGCCGGCGAGCCGTACGTGCTGGAGGTGGGGGACCGCCGCTTCGAGGGGACCACCGACGAACACGGGGTGATCCGCCACTACGTGCCGCCCGCGGCCCGCTCCGCCCTGCTGACGCTGGGGACGGCGGGGGAGCGGTTCGACATCGAGATCGGGGGGATGGACCCGCTCTCGGAGCTGAGCGGCGTGCAGAAGCGGCTCAACAACCTGGGGTTCGCGTGCGGCGAGGCGGACGGCGCCCTGACCGCCGCCACGGCCGCCGCGCTCCGGCAGTTCCAGGCCAGCCGCGGGCTGGAGGCCACCGGGACGCCGGACGCGGCCACGCTGCGGGCGCTCGCGCGGGCGCACGACCGGCAGGAAGGCCAGCCCCCGGCGAGGTGAGCCGTGCCCTTTCTGTACAACCAGGTGGGATCGGTCGTCTACGGCGGCACCACGTACTGGATGGTGGAGTGCGGCGGGGGCGGCGACTGCCAGTTCCTGAGCGCCGCCTGGCTGCTGGACCACTACCAGGTGCCGGGGCACCCCTACGACGCGGCCGACCTGCGGACGCGGGCGTCGGCGGGGCTGGTGGGCTGGGTGGACCACAACCAGCCGATGCCGGTGACGTGGAAGCTGGAGGGGCAGGACGAGAACATCCTGCTCCACCAGCCCAGCTCGCAGGAGGCGGCCGACTTCGGGAACCAGGGCGAATACGGCGAGCTGCCGTGCATCGCGGCCATGACGGCGTGGCTGTACTCGCAGGGGCGCGACGTGGAGATGCACGTGCTGGACGGCACCCGTGGCGAGGTGCACGTGCTGCGCAGCTCGCTGGCGCAGGTGAACAGCCAGCCCGCGTACCGCATCCACCTGTGGTTCGAGGGGGACATCCACTACCAGGCGCTGGTCCCCGACGCCCGGATCGCCACGGTCCCGCTGGACCGGCAGGTCGCCCTGTACGCCGACATCTTCTCCAACGGCGCCCCGGTCCAGAAGGGCAAGCTCACCGCCAGCCTGCAGAGCTCCAGCCAGGGCGCCAAGACCACCACCCTCAGCATCCCCGCCGGCACGGCCCTGGAGATCCACGCCATCGACTGCGAGCAGGGAGACGCCACGCTGGTGATGCTCCGCGACCAGAACGGGGTGATCCGCTTCTCCCTGCTGATCGACGCGGGCGAGAAGCACGGGCAGGTCACCGGCTACTTCGACACGCTGATCAAGGAGGGGAACTTCCGGCCGCTGGACATGTTCGTGGCGACGCACCCGGACAAGGACCACATCGCCGACTCCAAGAACGTGCTGGACAACCCGCGCTACACCAGCGACGGCGTGCTGCTGTACGACAACGGGCTGCCGCCGCTGCGCGACAAGGAGTACAACGACGTGTACCTCAAGAACCGCCACGCCGCGCGCCGGCGGCGCCCCACGCTGGACAAGCCCATCCTCAACGGCTTCATGGGCCTGACCATCCACTGCCTGGCCTGCAACGGGCTGATGAAGAACGGCTACGAGCCGGAGGCCGGCCGCCCCTGGCACCACCTGGAGCGGCAGACCATCGGGGAGAACGAGTTCAACCCGGACGGCGAGCTGCAGGTGGTGGAGGCGATGTACCCGACGGACAAGAACGACTACAGCATCGCCCTGCTCCTCGCCTTCGGACAGTTCAGCTACTTCACCGCGGGGGACCTGAGCGGGACCTTCGAGGAGGACGTCGCCCACCACGTCAACTTCTTCTTCGGGCCCGTGTCGGCGTGGAAGGCCGGGCACCACGGGGCGCAGGGCTCGTCGGGCCCCGCCGCCCTGGGCTACCTGCAGGGGCGCTTCTGCGTGCTCAGCTACGGGACCGACAACGGCCACGGGCACCCGCACCAGGCCACCATCGACCAGCTGGAGAGCCTGAACGGCGTGGGCGAGCCCTGCACCTACTACGGGACCGGCAGCACCAAGGGGATCAGCGCCGGCAAGCGGCGGGTGGGCACCCTGGGCGCGCACGGCCGGGACGACCTGGGGACGATCCGCATCCGCGTGCTGGAGGCGGTCGCCTCGGTGCGGGAGGAGTTCGAGGTGTGGACGGAGCGGAACAACCCCACGCACCAGAACGGCGGGTGGCAGACCTTCACCTGCCAGAAGAAGAAGCCGCGCCTCCGGAACACCACCGCCCCGGTGGTGGCGTCCGGGAGCCTGGGGAAGGCGTCCAGGACGCTGACGGACCAGCAGAGGCAGGACAAGCTGAAGCGCAGGAACGAGCGCCACGCCGACGCGGTGCAGCAGGCGCGTACGCTGCTGCTCGACGCGATCCGCCGCAAGCAGGGCGGCAGCCTGGACCTCTTCAACCTCGCGCTGGCGTGGAACGGGAACCGGGACCTGTACGAGTCCTCCGTGGCGCGGCTCGCGGCGCAGGACCTGGAGGACCGGTACATCGACCGCGACGTGCAGAAGATGGCGGCCGACCTCCTCAAGCGGATGGGGCTGTGACGACGCTCGCGGGCGCGGCGGGGCGCCCGCGCCGGCCGTGGGGAAAACTCCCGCCTGGAAATCCGTAGTCTTCCCTGCTGCGCCCGCGGGCCCCGCCCCCTATCCTGTGGGGACGAGCGGTTCGCGCCACCCGCACCGGAGGCCGTCCATGAACGCCGCAGCATCCCCGTCCGCCCCGTCCCGCGCCCTCACTCCCGAGCTGGAGGAGCGCCGCCGCGACTACCGGGCCGCCGCCGCCGAGGCCCGCGAGCGCTTCGGCTCGCTCACGGAGGCGCAGCTCGCCTGGCGCCCGGAGCCCGGCCGCTGGTCCGTCGCCGAGTGCCTGGACCACCTGCACGTCACCGGCGAGGAGGTGCTCGCCCAGGTGGAGGCCGCCGTCGCCCGGGGCCGGGCGCGCGGACTCACCGGCGCGCCGCCCTTCCGCCACGGCTGGCTGGGCCCCTGGTTCGTGCGCGCCAACTCCCCCTCGGGCCGCCCCGTCCGCACGCCCAAGGTGTTCCGCCCGCGCGAGGGGCGCCCGCCGGTGGGGGCGCTGGAGGACTTCCTGGCGCTCCAGGACGAGCTGGCCGCCGCGCTGGAGCGGGCCGACGGGCTGGACCTGGCGCGGGTCAAGGCGCGCTCCCCGGCCACGCCGCTGCTGCGCCTTGGCATCGGCTCGTGGTTCGCGGTGGTGGCCGCGCACCAGCGGCGCCACCTGGCGCAGGCGCGGGCGGTGCTGGAGCACCCGGCGTTCCCGCGCGCCTGAGGGGCCGCTTCGCCCGTTCCAGGGCGCGGGCGTGAGCCCGCGCCGGCGCGCCCCCGTCCTCCTCGCCGGATCGGTTCTTGCCCGGCCCGGGCGCCATGTACCGCCCCATCTCCGACTACGCCCTGATCGGCAACCGGCACACCTGCGCGCTGGTGTCGCGCGACGGCTCCGTGGACTGGTGCTGCCTGCCGCACCTGGACAGCCCCAGCGTGTTCGCCGCGCTGCTGGACCATCGCCGCGGCGGGCGCTGGCGCATCGCCCCGGTGGGCCAGGCCGCCGTGTCGCGCGCGTACCTGGGTCCCTCGGCCGTGCTGCGCACCGAGTTCCGCGGGGCGGGGGGCGTCCTCCAGCTCATCGACTTCCTCCCCATCCGCGCCGGCGCGGGCGCCGACCGCCAGAGCGAGTCGTCGCACTGCATCGTCCGGCACCTGCGCTGCGTGCAGGGCGAGGTGGAAGTGGACGTGGAGTGGACGCCGCGCCCCAACTACGCCCGCGAGGACGTGGTGCTCCGCCGCGAGGGCGCCGTGGTGTACGCGTCCTCGCCCAAGTACGAGCTGGCGCTGGCCGGCTTCCCGGAGACCGCGGCCGTGGGGCTGGACGGCGCCTCGGCGCGTGCGCGCGTGCGGCTGCGGGCCGGGGAGGGCTTCAACCTGGCGTGCGCCTGGGGCGGGGCGGACCCCAACCCCGTGGCCTGGACCGCCGAGCACCACCTGGCGGACACGCTGGCCTGGTGGGAGGCGTGGGCGGGGAGCTGCGCGGTGCCGCCGGGAGCGGAGGAGTGGCGGGAGCTGGTGCTCCGCTCGGGGATGGTGCTCAAGCTGCTCACCAACGAGACCAGCGGCGCCATCGCCGCGGCGCCCACCACCTCGCTCCCGGAGGAGATCGGCGGGATCCGCAACTGGGACTACCGCTTCTGCTGGGTGCGCGACTCCAGCATGATCGCGCGGGCGCTGCTGGCGCTGGGGCACGACCGCGACGCGCGCGAGTTCCTGGGCTTCCTGGAGCGCGCCGCGGCGCAGCACCGCGACCCCGCCCAGATCCAGGTGGTGTACGGGCTGCGCGCCGAGACGGAGCTCACCGAGTACACCATGGGGCACCTGGACGGGTACCGAGACTCGTCGCCGGTGCGGATCGGCAACGCGGCGGCCGCGCAGCGCCAGCTGGACATCTTCGGCGAGGTGCTGGACGCGGCGGACGAGCTGGCGCGCATCGGGGTGCCGCCCACGCCGGAGCGCTGGGCCTGGCTGCGCGCGGTGACGGACCACGTCTGCGGCGCCTGGCGCGGGACGGACCGGGGGATCTGGGAGGTGCGCGGCCCGGAGCGCCACTTCACCTACAGCAAGGTGATGTGCTGGGTGGCGCTGGACCGGGCGCTCCGCATGTCCTGCGCGCTGGGGCTGCCGGGGGACGCGGCGCGTTGGGAGGCGGAGCGGGACGCCGTGCGCGCCGCGGTGCTCCGCGAGGGGTGGGACCCGCGGCAGAGGTCGTTCACCCAGAGCTTCGGCTCACCCGTGCTGGACGCCTCGGCGCTGCTCCTCCCCATCGTGGGCTTCCTCCCCCCGGACGACCCGCGGGTGCGGGGAACCGTGGACGCGGTGCTCGGTACACTGACGCGCGAGGGGCTGGTGTTCCGCTACCGCGCCGAGGAGACCCCGGACGGGGTGGGCGGCGGGGAGGGCGCCTTCGGCATCTGCACCTTCTGGCTGGCGCACGCGCTGGCCCTGTGCGGGCGCCCGGAGGAGGCGCGGGAGATCTTCGCGGGGATGGCGGCGCGCGCCAACGACGTGGGGCTCTTCCCGGAGGAGATCGACCCCGCCACGGGCGAGTTCCTGGGCAACTTCCCCCAGGCGTTCACCCACGTGGGGCTGATCGACGCGGCGGGCGCGCTGGGGCCGGGCTCCGGGTGCGCCGCCCCCGCCGGTGGCCCGCCGCGTGCATCGGGCCGCTGAAGCCCCCGGAGCGTTGTCCCCCGGACGAGCAGTGCCATGCTGTACTACCTGCTGTTCCTGTTCGTCGCGTTCGGAAGCAAGCTGGTGCTCGCCGTCGCGATGATCTACCTGCTGCTCCCGGCGGACCCGCGCTGCACGGAGTGCGACGGCGACACCCTGCTGCTGCGGATGGGCCCGGTGGGCCGCGCCACGTCGTGGCTCCTCTTCGGGCAGCTCCAGCGCCGCTGGTGCCCCCGCTGCGGCTGGGAGGGGATGGCCCGCCCCGGTCCCCGCGTGGAGCCGGAGCCGGCCGCGGAGCGCAGGGGGACGCCGGCGTGAACGGCAGTGCGAAAGTGCGTGAGTGCGAAAGTGAAAGGCGCCCCCGCCGGGAGATCCCGGTGGGGGCGCCGTCGTAGGGGCCCTCACCCGGCTCGCGTGTGGCTCGCCACCCACACCCAATTCTGGGAGAGGGGGCAA
>JBFMFL010000612.1:0-1513 GCA_040752145.1 Gemmatimonadota bacterium | reverse complement strand
CGGTGAGTTGCCCTGTGTCAAGCCGCCGTCGTTTGATCTTGGGAGAGGACGCGTTGCAGGGCGCCGTGGCGGGCGGGGTCGTAGGGGCGGTTGTCGTGCCAGCAGCGCCAGATGACATGGGCCCAGGCGCGGGCGAGGATGCGGACGGCGTGCGGGTGGTCGTGGCCTCGGGCGCGGGCTCGGCGGTAGAGGTCGGCGGCCCAGGGGTTGGCGTGGCGGGAGTCGCCGGCGAAGTCGCAGAGGGCGTCGCGCAGCTGTTTGTCGGCGCCCCATCGGAAGGTCACGGCGGTGGTCTTGCCGGACTGGCGGGTGGAGGGGGCGACGCCGGCCAGGCAGGCCAGGGAGTCGGCGGTGGGGAAGCGTCCGCGGGCGTCGCCGATCTCGGCGAGCAGGCGGGCGGCGCGCACGCTGCCGGAGCGGGGCAGCGAGGTGAAGACGTGGCCGTCGGGGTGGAGGGCGAGTTGCTCGGCGATCCGCTCGGCCAGGGCGTGGATCTGCGCGGTGAGGGTGCGCAGAACGGCGACGAAGGCGGTGGTGGTGGCGGCGTGGACGAGCGCGTTCTCGCCGGTGGCGCCGCGGGGCGCGGCGGCCAGCTTGGCGTGCAGGGCGGCCGGGTCGGTGCGCCCGCAGTAGCCGACGCTGCGCAGCCAGGCCGCGAGCCGCTTGGGGGACAGCCAGTCGGCCTGGGCCTGGGTGGCGAACCGTTCGAGGAACCGCAGGCTGATCTCGGAGTCGATGTCGCGGAACAGGGTTGCGGCGCCGGGGAAGACGCTCTGCAGGTGGGCGCGCAGCTGGTTGGCGACCGCGACCCGGTGGGCGACCAGGTCGCGGCGGGCTCGCACCATCGAGCGCAGCGCCGTAGTCGCCTCGCTGTCGCGCACCAGCGGGCGCAGCCGCCGCCGGTCGGTGCGCACCACGTCGGCCAGCACGTAGGCGTCGAACCGGTCGTCCTTGTTGCCGGCGGAGCCGTACCGGGAGCGCAGGTTCTTCAGCTGTCCGGGGGGGATCACCAGCACGGTCAGCTCGGCCTGCAGCAACGCCTCCACGACCGGGCCGTCGGGGCGTTCGATGCCGACCTCGGCCACGCCCGCGTTGAGCAGCCGACGTACCAGGGACTTCAGACCGGCGGCGTCGTGAGTGACGCTGAACCGCTCCAGGGCTTCGCCCTGGTCGCCGACTACGCACACCGCGTGGTCGTCCTTGGCCCAGTCCACGCCGGCGCAGGCTCGCGTGGGGTTCGGCGTCTGGGTGACACTCATCGTTGTCTCCTCGCTGTGGCAGCAGTGGGAAGACACCCGGTGGTCCCGGGACACCACAGCCGGTCGCTCACTGATCGGCGCTCTCTGGCGCTCAGCCCTGTAGCCAGTCGAGGTGTCCTGGGCCACCGGACCTCGCAGAACTCACCGGGGACCTACGCGGTCGAGCGAGCAGGGCGATGGCCCGGTGGGGACCAGGGGTGCGCCCGAACCCTTCCACGAAGGGCCTCGGACACGAGGAGGGTGCACCAGTGAGC
>JBFMFL010000611.1:0-1542 GCA_040752145.1 Gemmatimonadota bacterium | reverse complement strand
GGTCCGCGTCACGGCGGCCCGGGTAGCGCTCGCCCGGGTCGCCCCGGCGGCCCGGGTCGCGGCCCGGGTGACGCGTACCGGGACCGGGGCCCGGGTGACGCGGACCGGGGTCAGGGCCCGGGTGACGCGGACCGGGGTCAGGGCCGGCCGGACGGGCGGCCCGCCGCCGAGCCCGGGGCACCGCGCGGCTTCGGGTTCCGCGATGCGCCCCGAGCCGACCACGGGCGTCCCGGCGACGACGCGCGTCGTGGTCCACGCCCGGGTCCGCGCGGGCCCGAGGAGCGGCCGTTCGAGCGACCGCGCCGGCCGTGGGAGGACGCCGGGCGGCCCGCCGAGCGGCACCCGCGCCCGTGGGACGCCGACCGCGGCCGGGCGGGCCCGCGCCCCGAGCGCCGTTTCCCCGATGACGCGCGGCCCGGACCCGGCGCGGGGGAGCGCCCCGGCCGCCGCTTCCCGGACGACGCGCGCCCCGGACCCGGCCGCCGCTTCCCGGACGACGCGCAACCCGAGCGCCGCTACCCAGACGACGCTCGACCCCGGCCCCCGTTCGGTCGTCCCGGCGGCCCCAGGCCGGAGCGGCGCTGGGCGTCGCGCCCGCCGCGACCCTGGGAACGGGACCGCGACCGCGACGCCGGCCAGCGCGGGTTCGACGTCGGGGGTGGCCGCCCCGGCCCGATGGCCGGCGAGGTCCCCCAGCTGGCCGAGGACGAGGAGCTCGTCGCCGGGCGGCGCCCGGTGGAGGAGGCATTCGTGGCCCGTCGTGAGGCCCGCCGCTTGCTCGTGGTGCCGCAGCGCCGCCTGGCCCTCGAGAAGCTGGTCCTCCACGCGACGAGCCTCCGGATCCCGGTCATCGAGGTCGAAGGCGGGTCGCTGACCGCGGTCGCCGGCTTCGACGGACACCAGGGGATCGCGCTCGTCGTCGCGCCCAGGCAATGGGCGGGCCTCGACGACATCCTCGCCCTGGCCGCCCAGCGCGACCAGCCGCCCCTCGTGCTGGTCCTGGACTCGCTCGAGGACCCCCAGAACGTGGGCACGCTTTTGCGCAGCGCGGAGGCGTCGGGGGTCCACGGTGCGGTGTTCCCCACGCGCCGCCAGGCGCCCCTCACCCCGGCCGCCGTCAAGGCGTCGGCGGGCGCGGTCGAGCACCTCCGCCTTGCCCCAGTGGACGACCTGCCGGGCGCCCTCGCCGACCTCCACGGCCGCGGGCTGCGGATCGTCGGCGCGGACGGCGATGCGCCGCTCACCGCGCGCGAGGCGGACCTGCGGGGTCCGATCGCGATCGTCGTGGGCAGCGAGGGCCGCGGCCTGGGCCCGGCCGTGCGGCGCCGGTGCGACCTCCTGGTGCGGATCCCGATGCACGGGCGGATCGAGTCGCTCAACGCGTCGGTGGCGGGCTCGATCCTGCTGTACGAGGCCGCCGTCCAGCGCGGCACGCCGGAGACCGCGCCCGCGCCGGCCACGCCTGAGCCAGGCGATGACGCCGCGACCCCGGCGGGTGAGCACGCGACCCCCACCGGCGAGCCCGCGAGCCCCCAAGCGGCC
>JBFMFL010000610.1:0-1548 GCA_040752145.1 Gemmatimonadota bacterium | reverse complement strand
GGAGCCCGGCGCCGATCCCCGCTCGGCCGCGGCCGTGGCGGGGGTGAGTCCGCGGTACGTCTACACGGCCGCGGTCGTCGGCTTCGCGGCTACGCTGAACGCCGGGCAGCTCGCGGCGCTGCGCGGCAACCCGGCGGTGGAGTACGTGGAGCAGGACCAGGCGGCGGAGGCCGCCATCACGCAGAACGGCGCGCCCTGGAACCTGGCGCGCATCGACCCGTCCATCGGGAGCGGGACGTACTCCTACTCGACCACGGCGTCGGGCGTGTACGCGTACATCATCGACACGGGGATCTCCATGAGCCACCCGGGGTTCGGCGGGCGCGCCGGCCCCGGGTACGACGCGTTCGGCGGCAACGGGCAGGACTGCAACGGGCACGGCACGCACGTGGCCGGCATCGTCGGCTCCACGCAGTACGGTGTCGCCAAGGGCGTGCGGCTGCGCAGCGTGCGCGTGCTGGACTGCGCCGGCTCCGGCACCGTGGCGGGGATCGTCGCGGGGGTGGACTGGGTGCGCGTCAACCGGGTGAACCCGGCGGTGGCAAACCTGTCGCTCACGGCCCCGTACTCGGCCACCCTCAACACGGCCGTCAACAACCTTTCCAATTCCGGCGTGTTCGTCTCGGTGGCGGCGGGCAACCAGAACGCGAACGCCTGCAACTACTCGCCGGCGAGCGCCGCCTCCGCCCTGACGCTCGCGGCCAGCGACAGCCTGGACGCGCGGGCGCCGTACTCCAACCACGGGAGCTGCGTGGACCTGTACGCCCCGGGTAGCGACGTCACCTCCACCTGGCTGAACGGCGGCACCCGGACGCTGAGCGGCACCTCGCAGGCCGCCCCGCACGCCGCGGGGGTGGCCGCGCTCTACAAGGCCACCTTCGGCAACGCGTCGTCGGCCACGATCACCTCGTGGATCAAGACCAACGCGCTCGCCAACGTGATCACCGGCAACCCCGCCGGAACCCCCAACCTCCTCCTCCAGAAGGGCACCCTCTGATGCCCCGGCACGGCAGGAAGTCTCGCGTCCATCCCCCACGTCCCGGAGGTCGTATGCGCCCGTCCCGTCGTCCCCTGCTGCTCGCCGGCATCGTCGCGGCCGCGGCCGCGTGCTCGGACCAGAACCCCGCCGCCTCCGCGCCCGCCTCCGCGGAGCCCGCGCCCCTCCTCGCCGCCGCCCCGGGGCGCGCGGTCTTGTCATACCCCAAATCTCTGCAGGTGGTTGATACCGTTGCGCTTGGCAGGGTAACCCATAGCTTGGGAAGCTCCCCTGCAGGAGGTGCACGATGAGCGCAGAGAATAGGAGTTGGGCCCAAGAGCAATTCGAAGGGGCTCCGCTGGGCGATGTGCGTCGGGTGGACCGAGCGACATTCATCGCAAGCCGCCTTTTGGAGTCGCCGGGCAGCAGCATTCCGGCTCTGTTTGACCGCCGCTACGACGTCAAGGCGGCCTATGCGCTGTTCGACCATGCGCAGGTCACACCGGATACGCTGCAGGAGGGGCACCGGAGCCGACTGCGTGAGACGATGACCTCGGGGCTGCCGGGCCGCA
>JBFMFL010000061.1:0-29048 GCA_040752145.1 Gemmatimonadota bacterium | reverse complement strand
CCCGCAAGCGAGGGAGGGGAAACTACACGGACCTGTCGTGCTCCCCCTTCCCTCGCTTGCGGGGGAAGGGGGCTGGGGGGATGGGGGGTGCCGTTCGCCGTTCTCCCCTCCCCCTTGCGGGGAGGGGCCGGGGGAGGGGGTCCGCCGTCGCCGTTGCAGGCTGTCCCCTGTCCCCTGTAACCTGTCCCCTCCCATGAGCGGGCTTGAGCGGGTCGTGTCCGGCGGGCAGACCGGCGTGGACCGCGCGGCGCTCGACGCGGCGCTGGAGGCCGGGCTGCAGGTCGGGGGGTGGTGCCCGGCGGGGCGGCGGGCGGAGGACGGGCGCGTGCCGGAGCGCTACCCGCTCGTCGAGACGCCGTCCGCGGAGCCGGAGGAGCGCACGGAGTGGAACGTGCGCGACTCCGACGGCACGCTGGCCGTCTTCATCGGGCCGCTGCGGGGCGGGACCGAGCTGGCGGTGCAGACCGCGCACCGGCTGGCGAAGCCGCTGCTGGTGGTGGACCTGGCGCGCCCCGCGGACCCGGCGGAGGTGGCGCGCTGGATCGCCGTGTTCGGCATCCGCACGCTCAATGTGGCGGGGCCGCGGGAGAGCGAGTCGCGCGGCATCTACGGGCGCGCGCTGCCGCTGCTGCGCGGCGTGTTCGGGCTGCCGGAGGCGCCGTGATGCGCGTGCTGGTGACCGGGGGAGGGGGGCTGCTGGGGGGCGCGCTCCTCCGCTCCGCCCCGCCGGAGGTGGAGCTGCACTGCACGGTGCGGCGGGGCCCGGAGAACGGGGCGGTTCACGGCGTGGACCTCGCCGACGCGGACGCCGTGGCGCGCGCCTGGGACCGAGTGCGGCCCGACGTGGTGGTGCACACCGCCTTCGACTCCCGCGCGGGGGAGCGGGAGGTGCTCGCGGCGCACCTGGCGGTGGCGCGCGCCTGCCGCGAGACCGGCGCGGCGCTGGTGCACGTGAGCACCGACGCGCTGCTGGACGGCGAGCGCGCCCCCTACGACGAGCGCGCCGAGCCCGCGCCCGTGCACGAGTACGGGCGCCTCAAAGCGCTCGCGGAGGCGGCGGTGCGCGGGGAGTGCCCGGACGCCGCGGTCGTTCGCACCTCGCTGCTGCTGCGCACGGACCCGCCCGACCGCACCACCGCCTGGGTGGTGGACTCCCTGCGCCGCGGCGAGCCGGTGAAGCTGTTCACCGACGAGCTGCGCTGCCCGGTCGCAGCGGACGACCTGGCGGCGCAGCTCTGGGAGCTGGCCGCGCTGCCGGACGCGGAGCAGGCGGGCGTGTGGAACCTGGTGGGGCCGGAGGCGCTGAGCCGCTACGCGCTGGGGCTGCTGATCGCCGCGCGCTGGGAGCTGGACCCGCGCGGCCTGGTCCCCGTGCCGAGCGCCGCCTCGCCCGCGCCGCGCCCGCGGGACCTGCGCATGACCACCGCCCGCGCCGACGCCGCGCTCCGCATCCGGGCCCGCCCGGCGAGCGCCGTGCTCGCGCCGGAGGCCCCGCCGGGGGGCGGCTAGGCCGGCGGCAGCGACAGGGTGAAGGTGGCGCCGCCGCCGGGCGTGCTGCGCACCGACACGTCGCCGCCCATCGCCCGGGCAAGGTCGCGGCTGATGGCGAGGCCCAGGCCGGTGCCCTCGTGCCCGCTGGTGAGCGTGCGCCCCACCTGCACGAACGGCTCGAAGATGGACGTCTGCATGTCCTCGGGGATCCCCGGCCCGGTGTCGGTGACCGTGACCACCACCCGCCCCTCCGCCGTCCCGCACCCCACCGTCACCCGCCCCCCGGGCGGCGTGAACTTGACCGCGTTCCCCAGCAGGTTGAGCACGATCTGCTCCGCCTTGCCGGCGTCGGTCCGGGCGACGATCCCCCCCGGGCAGGGGCCGTGGACCAGGTGGAGCTCCTTGGCGAGGGCCTGCGGCTCCACCATCGGCAGCACGGCGCCCACCAGCGCGTGCACCGGCACCGGCGCCAGGTCGTACTCCACCTGCCCGGCCTCGATCCGGCTGTAGTTGAGCAGGTCGGTGATGATCCTGAGCAGGTGCTGCTGGCTGGCGCGCATGCGCCCCAGGTACTCGCGCTGCTGCTCGGTCGTCGGCCCGCCCACCTCCATCTCCATCAGGTCCGTGTAGCCCAGCGTGGCGTTGATGGGGGTGCGCAGCTCGTGTGACATCGCGGCCAGGAACTCGCTCTTGGTGCGGCTCGCGGTCTCCACCTCCGCGATCCGCCGCGCGTCGGCGATCTCCCGCTCCCGGGCCGCCCGCCGCTCGGTGAGGTCGCGCGTCACCTTGCCGTAGCCGGCGAGCGTGCCGTCGGGGTGGCGAAGCGCGGTGATCACCACGCTCGCCCAGAAGCAGGTGCCGTCCTTGCGCACCCGCCATCCCTCCTCCTCGTACACCCCCTCGCGGGCCGCCACCTCCAGCTCCATCCGGGTCTTGCCGGCGGCCACGTCCGCGGCCGGGTAGAAGGTGGAGAAGTGGCGGCCGATGATCTCGTCGGAGGTGTAGCCGTTGATGCGCTGCGCCCCCTCGTTCCAGCTCGCCACCCGCCCCTGCGGGTCCAGCATGAAGATGGCGTAGTCCCGTACCCCGTGCACGAGCAGCCGGAAGCGCTCCTCGCTCTCGCGCAGCGTCTCCTCGGCGCGGCGCCGCTCGGTGAGGTCGCGCGTCACCTTGGCGAACCCCACGTGCGTCCCCGCCTCGTCCCACAGGGCGGTGACCACCACGTTGGCCCAGAACCGCGACCCGTCCTTGCGGATCCGCCACCCCTCGTCCTCGGCGTGCGCGTCGCGCAGCGCGGCCTCCAGCACGCGCGCCGGTCTTCCCGCCGCGATGGCGTCCGGCGGGTAGAAGGTGGAGAAGTGCCGCCCGATGATCTCCTCCGGCCGGTATCCCTTGAGCCGCTGGGCGCCGGCGTTCCAGCTGAGCACGTTGCCGTCGGGGTCCAGCACGAAGATGGCGTAGTCCTGCACGCTGTCCACCAGCAGCCGGTACAGCCCGGCGTCCATGGGGGTCGCGCCCTCCCCGTCGTGCCCGCCGCCCCCGCCCAGCGAGCGGATGACGCCGAGCGGGGTGGTGCGCTGCGGTCGGCCCGGGGCCCTGTCGGATGAGGTCATGTTCCGTTTCTCGGGGGTGGCGGGACGGCGAGCGCGTCCAGCCGCGCCCGGCCGGAGGACGCGGCAGTAGAGGATCTTACACAGGGGCGCGCCCGCCGGGAAAGTGCCTCCGGCCCGGCCGCGCTCTCCGCCGCCCGGTCCTGCCGCAATCCCGGTGCCCGCGCAGGCGGACACCCCGTCTTCATCGGCGGGGCATCGCCGAATGGCCGGCGGGAGCGGTGGACAGCGTACGGAAGCGACTGGCGTACAAAAGAGACACCGGCTAGACTAACAACGGCAGAAAGGCCACGGCTCGCGAACCCGCCACCGGCCGGAGTCCATCCCGCCGGTGTGGCTGTTTGTACCAGGAGACACCACCATGTCCGATGCACCCCGCGTCCGCTTCGCCCCCAGCCCCACCGGCTACCTGCACGTGGGCGGCGCGCGCACCGCGCTCTTCAACTGGCTCTTCGCCCGGGGCACGGGCGGCGTGTTCGTGCTGCGCATCGAGGACACCGACCGCGAGCGCTCCAGCGACGCCATGACCCAGGCCATCCTGGACGGCATGGCCTGGCTGGGGCTGGACTGGGACGAGGGCCCCTTCCACCAGGCCGACGGCTTCGACCGGCACCGCGCCGACTGCCTGCGCCTGCTGGGCGAGGGGAGGGCGTACCGCTGCTTCTGCACGGCGGAGGAGCTCAAGGCGCGGCGCGAGGCCGCCGAGGGGCGCCAGGAGGAGTTCCGCTACGACCGCGGCTGCCTGCGCCTGGACCCGGCGGAGTCGGAGCGGCGCGCGGCGGCGGGGGAGGCGTTCACCCTGCGCTTCCGCGTCCCCGAGGGCGTCACCGAGTGGGACGACGTGGTGCACGGCGCCACCCGCTTCCGCAACGAGGACATCGAGGACTTCATCGTCCTGCGCTCCGACGGCACCCCCATCTACAACCTGGCGGTGGTCTCGGACGACGTGGAGATGCGGATCACCCACGTGATCCGCGGCGACGACCACATCTCCAACACCCCCAAGCAGATCCTGCTCTACCGGGCGCTGGGGGCGGCGGTGCCGACGTTCGCCCACGTCCCCATGATCCTGGGGCCCGACGGCCGTCGCCTCTCCAAGAGGCACGGCGCCACTGCGGTGGGCGAGTACGCGGGGCAGGGGATCCTCCCCACGGCCATGGTCAACTTCCTGGCGCTGCTGGGGTGGAACCCCGGCGACGAGGAGGAGGTGATGCTCCCCTCCGACCTGGTGGGGCGCTTCTCGCTGGAGCGCATCAACAAGAAGAGCGCGGTGTTCGACACCGACAAGCTGCTCTGGATGAACGGCCGGCACCTGTCGCTGACCCCCGCGGGCGAGCTGCTCCCGCTGGTGGCCCCGGCGCTGGTGGAGGCGGGGCTCCTCTCCGAGCAGGAGGTGGAGGCCCGGCACGACTGGCTGTGCGGGCTCGTGGACCTGCTGCGGACGCGGGTGCGCACCACGGGCGAGCTGGCCGACCAGCTGCGCACCTACCTGGCGCCGGAGATCGAGTACGAGGAGGCGGCCGCGGCAAAGCACTGGAAGGACGCCGACGCGGTGGCCGCGCGGCTGGAGGCCGCGCGCGGCGCCCTGCTGGCCGCGGACGCGTGGGAGCCCGCCGCGCTGGAGGCGGCGCTGCGCCAGGTGGCGGAGCGGGAGCGGGTGGCGTTCGGCAAGGTGGTCCACCCGCTGCGGCTGGCGCTGACCGGCTCGTCGGCCAGCCCGGGGATCGACGCGGTGGTGGCCGCGATGGGGCGGGAACTGGTCGCCGCAAGGTTGGACGCAGCTGTGACGTGGCTTCGGTCCGCTGGCGTACACCAAGAGCGTTGACTTCCTGGGGAACCGCTCGTAAGTTGCGGCCAGAGAGGGTTTACGCGGGAACGGAGGGCGCTTTCTGCTCCATCCGTTCGTAGCAGTATGGGGGCGGAGCACCTTCGGGGGTGTCCGCCTCTCCGCGCCGACCAAACGGGATCCGACGCCACGCCGGCCACGTCCAGTCATAGGGGAGGCAGCCATGCCTGAACCACTCAGCAAGATCGAGAAGCGGATCCTCAACTACCTGGTGGACTACCTCAGGCAGCACACCTACCAGCCCAGCATCCGCGAGATCGGCAAGCGCTTCGGCATCAAGTCCACCAAGACGGTCTCCGAGCACCTCCAGTCGCTGGCCGACAAGGGGTACATCGAGCGGGACGCGTCGCGCTCGCGCGGCGTCAAGATCCTGGGGATGAACCTCGCCCCGGACATGGTCAGCGTTCCCAGCTACGGCAAGATCGCGGCGGGGCGCCCGGCGCTCCTGCGCGAGAACGTGGTGGAGGAGTTCGAGCTCGACCGCAAGCTCGCCGGCTCGGCGGACACCTTCTTCCTGGAGGTGCACGGCGACAGCATGGTGGGGATGGGGATCCTCCCCGGCGACAAGGTGCTGGTGGAGCCCACCGAGGAGTCCGAGATCGAGAACGGCGAGGTGGTGGCCGCGCGGGTGGACGGCGACGCCACGGTGAAGCGCTACTTCGCCAACGGCGGCCAGGTGGTGCTGGAGCCCGCCAACCCCAACTACGCCCCCATCCTGGTGCACGAGCACAACGACTTCGCCGTGCTGGGGCGCGTGACCGGGCTGTTCCGCCGCTTTACGCGCGAGCACACCGAAGCTATCGTGACGGCAGCGCACTGAGCGGCGGCCTTTCCCGTCGGTGACAGGGGGACCCCGGCGGCGCGCCGGGGTCCCCTTTTTCCTTTCCCGGAGAATCCGTATGCGGGCACTCGCATGGCTGGCGGCGCTCCTGCTCCTCGCCCACCCGCTCGCGGCCCAGGCGGTGCGGGGCACGCTGGTGTCGGCGTCCGGCGGCGGCCCGGTGCCGGGGGCCCTGGTGACGCTCCTCGACGCCGGCGGCGCCTCGGTGGCCGGCGGTCTGTCGGACGCCGGGGGGCGCTTCGAGCTGCGGGCGCCGGTCCCCGGGGAGTACCGCGTCCGGGCGGAGCGGGTGGGCTACGCCACCGCCGCCCCCGTGTACGTGTTCCTGAACGCGGGGGAAACGCGGGAGCTGCGCCTGGAGGCGGCGCCCGCGGCTTCCGTGCTGGAGGAGCTGGTGGTGGCCGCGCCGGACCGGGAGTGCGTGGTGGATCCGCGGGAGGGCGCGCGGACGGTGGCGCTCTGGGAGGAGGCGCGCAAGTCGCTTGAGCTGGCGGAGCTTTCGCGGACGCTGGAGAACCGCCGCTTCACGGTGCGGGCCTTCCAGCGGCAGCTGGAGCCGGGCTCGCTGGTGGTGCGGAGGCAGCGGAGCGACACCGCGACCGCCTGGACGCCGGTGCCGTACGTCAGCCTCCCCGCCGCGGACCTGGCCGAGAAGGGCTACGTGCGGGCGGACGGCGGCGGGCACGTCTTCTACAGCCCCGACGCGACGGTGCTCCTGTCCGACGCCTTCCTCGACAGCCACTGCTTCCGCGTGCAGCCCGGCGCCGGGAGCCGGGCCGGGCTGGTCGGGCTCGCCTTCGAGCCCACCCGCGGCCGCCGGCTCCCCGACGTGCAGGGCGTCCTGTGGCTGGACCCGTCCAGCGCCGAGCTGCGCTCGCTGGAGTTCGCCTACACCGGCCTGCGGGGCGACCTGGCCGTGCCGGGCGAGTGGGGCGGGCGGGTGGAGTTCGAGCGGCTCCCCGACGGCGCGGTCATCGTCCGCCGGTGGAGCCTGCGGATGCCCATGGTGGGGCGGGTGCCGGCGCCGGGCGGCAGCAACCTCGTCCAGCCCCGCGCCGTGCTGGCGGCGGTGCGCGAGGAGGGGGCGGAGGTGGTGTCCATCGCCCTGGCGTCCGGCGCCGTGGCCGGGGCGAGCACCGCGGCCTCCGTCCGCGGGATGGTGTTCGACAGCGCGCGGGGCGCGCCGCTCGCGGGCGCCACGGTGTTCCTGGCGGGCACGGAGCACGAGGCGGCCACCGACTCCGCCGGCGGCTTCACCCTGGCCGGGGTGCCGGAGGGGCGCTACGCGCTGGCGTTCGCCCACCCGCGGCTGGATTCGCTGGTGTCCCCACCCGAGCCGGTGCAGGTGGCGGTGGGCCCCTCCGGCGAGGTTGCCGTCGCTCTCGGCATCCCCAGGGGCGCCGCGCTCCGGGTGGCGGCCGCGCCCTCTCCCGCGTCCGCCCGGACGGACACGGCCGCGATCCGCCTGGAGGGGATCACCGTCACCGCGGAGGCATCCGCGCAGGTCCTCACCGTCCGGGGCTTCTTCGAGCGGAAGCAGATGGGGTTCGGGACCTTTCTGACGGCGCAGGACATCGCGGCGCGCAACCGCGCGCGCGTGGTGGACGTGGTGAGCGGGATCCGCGGGATGGCCGCGGCGCCCGTGGGGGAGCGCGGCCGCACCTTCGCCAACCGCAGGCACGGGGTGACGTGCCGCGCTCCCGTCTACCTGGACGGGATCCTGGTGCCCGGCAACGTGCTGGACCGGCTCCTGCCGGAGCAGATCGCCGGCATCGAGGTGTACGAGGGGCCCCAGACGCCGCCGCGCTTCGTCCCCTGCCAGGCGTGCGGGCCGGTGTGCGGGGCGGTGGTGGTGTGGACCAAGCGCGGAGAGACGTGACGGACGAGACGACGGCAGGGGAGGGGCCGCCGGAGGGGCGCCCGGACGGCGAGGACGAGCGGTGGATGCGGCTGGCGCTGGAGGAGGCCGCGGCGGCGGAGGCGCTGGGGGAGGTGCCGGTGGGGGCGGTGATCGTGCGCGGCGGCGAGCTGCTGTCGCGCGGGCACAACCTGACGCACACGCGGCAGGACCCCAGCGCGCACGCCGAGATGGTGGCCATCCGCCGCGCGGCGGAGGCCACCGGGCACTGGCGGCTGCTGGACTGCACGCTGTACGTCACCCTGGAGCCGTGCGCCATGTGCTCCGGGGCCATCGTGCTGGCGCGGGTGCCGCGGCTGGTCTACGGCGCGGCGGATCCCAAGGCGGGGATGTCTGGCTCGCTGGCGAACCTGGTGCAGCACCCGCGGCTCAACCACCGCGTGGAGCTGGTCACCGGGGTGCTGGAGCGGGAGTGCGGCGACGTGCTGCGGGCGTTCTTCCGCGCCCGGCGCAGGAAGCCCTCCGCGCAGCAGCAAACGGAGTGAGTGGCCGTGGGGGGCGGCGCGGCGAATACGGTGCGCTGCCGAGCTGAGGAATGTGCCCGCAGGTACCGAGGACCGCTTGCCGCTCGCGCGCCCTTGCCATACAGTTTACGACAAACTATGATTGCGGCCGGTTGCCTCCTGTGCTTCTCACCTGGACTCCTCTCCTTCATGAGCAGACTACGTGCTGTCCTGCTTGGCGCCAGCGTCGCTTCGCTGGGTGCCTGCGCGCCGGACCGGATCGCAGCTCCGCTGTTACCGGCTCCTGCGCTCCTGAACAACGTTGCCGCGGCCCGGCCGGAGTTCGGCGTGGGCAGACACCTCGCGGCGCTCGACATCCAGGCGCAGCGATCCGGCTCCAGAGGGATCGAGGCGGCGATCGAGCTCGACTCCATTCTCACCTTGCTGTCGAAGTCCAGCCAGGGTGATGCTTCGACCGCTGATGCGATTCCGGGCGACGAGGAGGCGATCGCCGACGATGGCAACATCATCTCCGTGATGTCGGAAGTCTGGCTCGGCGGATCGAGCGCGTTCCTCGAGGCCAAGATGTACGTCACCCTGCGAGCCAGGTTGAAGCAGGTCATCTCGTACAATCTCGTGGAAGCGGAGGTAAGCTACCCGACGGGCCAGATCAGCAGCACGACCGGGTGGTCGGGTGGTCGTGAGCTCCACACGGGCGGCAACATTGCCGTCGATTGTACGAAGGGGGCCACGCTCTCTTCCACCACCACCCACGAGTCCGCGTGGAAGTACAGGACCCGCGTCGCGAGTTCCACGGCTTCGGGGAAATGCGCAGCGCAGCCGAGCAGCGGCGATAGTGGCGGCGGCGGGGGCGGGGGCGGAGGTGGGGACTGCGACCCGGTGGTCATCAGCTGGTACCGCTCGAACGACGGGGGGCAGACCTGGGAATTCGTCGGGACCTCGAACGCGGAGATGTGCTAATGGCCCCTCTCCATAGCTGCGGTCCCGACCCGGTGTCCAGCCCGGTCGGGCGTTACACGGCCTCCAGGGCCAACCACCTCGCACGCATGAAATTCATGGTACTCCGATTCTGTGCCGGGCGGATCGCCGGCATGCTGCTCCTCGCTGCCAGCCTCCTGTCGGCCGGTTCCGCGGCGGGCCTGAGCGCGCAGTCGCCTTCGAGTCGGCCCAGCGGGCAGGCCGCCACCCGTGCCGTCACCGTGGTGATGGTGGATGACGCACGGTACGGCACGGCCTCCGCGGTCATCCTGCGCCGCACCGGGAGCGAGCCGCAGAACGTGGTGATTCTGCGGGCGGGACAGGCCGATGCGCGGGACCTTTCGGGCGCGCTGCTCGGGATCGCCGCCGCCGATCACGGCCCTTCGGGAGGCGGGCGGACGGACGGAGAGGTGCTGTACCGGGTCACGGCAGCGCAGCCGGACGCGGTCTTTCCATGGGCCTCCCGGGTGGTCGAATACCTGGGGAGGGCTGATGCGCGCGAGGTTCCCGGGATCGGGACGTATCCGGCCCTCAAGATCTGGATCCCGGTCGCGCGGCAAGCCCGGTAGTCACCTCCGCCGATCACGACACGGCCGTCGGGTGGGAAGTGTTCCATCCGGCGGCTATCTTTCGTCCGTGCACCGCGGCCCGGTGCAAGAGCGAACCGGATCCGCGTGCGGCTCCGGCCCGTGACTACGCCGCCGGTGGCAACCTCCCGTCCAGGCATGATGTCTCCGAAAAAATCCCGAACTCGGGCTTCCCGCGGGTTGTCGCTCGCGGCGGCGCTCCTGATCTGCCTGGTCTCCGTTCAAGCCGCGGCGGCCAGCCGTCCGTCTTCGCCTGCCGGCGTGGCCGACCCCGGTGATCGGCGGTTCGAGCGGCAGACATGCCTGGGGACGCGGTGGTCGCCACCGGCCCACCTGCCGGGGATGCCGCCGGGGAGCGGCGCCCGGTCCCCATCGGTCGCGGTCCGGGGATCCCGGGGCGCGATCGTCGGCAGCAACGTGCCGGTGATCGACGAGTCTCCGCTCCCGGACCGGCGCCTTGCCGCGGCCACCCTCTCCGGTGCGAACGTCCCCGCACCGGACGGTGCGTTCGGGCTCCTGTACCCCAAGGCCGCGCTGGACCGGAGCGGCAGGCTCCACGTGGTCTGGGCGGAGTCCGACAGCATCCCCGGGACGGGGGAGGAGTGGGCTTTCGCAGACCGGAGATCGCTGTGGTACGCCGTCTTCGACGGAAAGGGGTGGACCCGGCCGACTCGCCTCCTCCAGGGCCGGCAGCTGCACTGGGCGGAAGGCTACGGCGACGTCGCCATCGACGGGGGCGACCGCCTGCACGTGGTGGTGGGGGGGATCGGCGAGTCGGGCTTCCCCGTGTTCCTGCACGCTCGCAAGGACGGACGGGGCTGGCGGATCGGGGAGGTGGCGCGTGCGCAGGCCTTGTACACGAGCCTGGCCGTCCGGGACGACGACCTCTACCTCGCCTACATCGGCGCCCACGGCGCGGACGCAGGCGAGAACCGCGTCATGCTTACCCGCTCCGGCGACGGTGGAGCGTCCTGGTCGCGGCCGATCCCGGCCCGGCGCGCCGGCCGCGCCAACCCGACCGACCTGACCGCCCTGGTCGGTCCCGACGGCATGCTGCACCTCGTCTGGGCCGAGAGCGCCCCGGGCAAGCTGGAGCCGGAAGCGGTCCTCCACGTCGCGTCCTCCGACCAGGGGGCATCGTGGACCGAGCCGAGCACGGCAGCCCTGCCCGAGCAGGTCGTCGGGCTGCGCGGAGCGGTGGACGGGTGCGGCACTCTGCACTTCGTCTACCAGGCGATGAAGTTCGCGGACGTGCCCACTCCCGGCTATGTCCCCTCCGAGTTCGGGTACCTCCGCTCGGAGATCGGCTACCTTCGCTGGGACGGCGGTTGGACGGAGCCCGCGAGCCTGTTTTCTGAATACGAAGCTTCGACCGATGCGGTGGTCTTCGCCGGCCCCGGGGGCGGCGTTCACCTCGTCTGGTCCGCCGGCAAGGTCCGGGGCGGGTCCGAGCCGACGTTCCTCCCGATGGTCTCCACCCTGGGCCCGTCCCGCTGAGCAGGCGCCGCGCGTGGGCGCGCACGGCTGCCGGTCGGGCGCTGTTCAGGCGGACGGCTTGTCGATCCGGAGCACCACGACCGGCGGGACCAAGATCTTGGCCGTCGAGGCCGTCTCCTCCTGCCGGCCTGTGCACCCCTCGCAGCCGGAGTGTCGACGGACCGCCCTGGTCCGCAACGTTCGTTGACACCTCCCCGCGCCGGTGGCTAAGTTCTCCCGCCCACCCGAGCCCCGGACCCCGACGCCGAGACCATGGCCGACTCCCAGAGACAGAGGTTGATGGACGCCCCCGCCGTGGAGCGGACGCTCACCCGCATGGCGCACGAGGTGGTGGAGCAGGCGGGCGGCACGGGGAGCCTGGCCCTGGTGGGGATCCACCGGCGCGGCGTTCACCTGGCCACCCGCCTGGCCGCGGCGATCCGGGCGGAGCGCGGCGTGGAGGTGCCCACGGGGACGCTGGACATCACCCTGTACCGCGACGACCTCATGGCGATCGGCCCGCGGCCGGTGGTGGGGCCCTCGGCGCTCCCGGACGGCGGCATCGACGAGCAGATCGTGGTGATCGTGGACGACGTGCTCTACACCGGGCGCACCGTGCGCGCCGCGCTGGACGAGCTGGCCGACTTCGGGCGGCCGCGGCGGACGCTGCTCTGCGTGCTGGTGGACCGCGGCGGGCGCGAGCTCCCCATCCAGCCCGACATCGTGGGCGAGCGCGTGGACGTCCCCGAGGGCGGGCGCGTGGAGGTCCTGGTCCCCGAGCTGGACGGGGAGCTGGGCGTGGAGGTCTGCGGGGCGGGGCAGGGCTGATGGCGCACCCGAGAGGGCCGTACCTGGGCAAGGACCTGGTGGGGCTGGAGGACCTGAGCGCCGAGCAGATCACCGCCATCCTGGACACCGCCGAGCCGTTCAAGGAGATCTCCGAGCGCGCCATCAAGAAGACCCCGGTGCTGCGCGGCAAAACCATCGTCAACGCCTTCTTCGAGAACTCCACCCGCACCCGCATCTCCTTCGAGTTCGCCCAGAAGCGGCTCTCCGCCGACACGGTGAACTTCGCCGCCGGGGGCTCCTCGGTGTCCAAGGGCGAGACCCTGGTGGACACCGCGCGGAACCTGGAGGCCATGAGGATCGACATGGTGGTGATCCGCCACGGGGCCTCGGGGGCGGCGCGCTTCCTGGGCGAGCGCATCGCCTCCAACGTGGTCAACGCCGGCGACGGGCGGCACGAGCACCCCACCCAGGGGCTGCTGGACATGCTCACCCTGCGCGACCACTTCGGGCGCATCGCCGGCCTCCGGGTGTGCATCGTGGGCGACGTGCTGCACTCCCGCGTGGCCCGCTCCAACATCTGGGGCCTCAAGAAGCTGGGCGCCGAGGTGGGCGTGTGCGGGCCGCTGACGCTCCTCCCGCGCGAGGTGGGGGAGATGGGCGTCACCGTGTTCCGGCGCGTGGAGGAGGCCATCGAGTGGGCCGACGCCCTCAACATCCTGCGCCTGCAGCTGGAGCGCATGAAGTCCGGGTTCATCCCGTCGCTGCGCGAGTACAACCGCGTCTTCGGGGTGAGCAGCGCGCGGCTGGAGCAGGCCCCGCGCGACGTCCTCATCCTCCACCCGGGACCGATGAACCGCGGGGTGGAGATCGACAGCGACGTGGCGGACGGGCCGCACAGCGTCATCCTGCAGCAGGTGACCAACGGGGTCGCCGTGCGCATGGCGGTGCTCTACCTCCTGGCCGGGGGAGCGCCGGACACAGCCGAGGCCGCCAAGCGGGGAGGGGAAGCGTGAGGCCCGTGCTGATCCGCGGCGGGCGGGTGATCGACCCGTCGCAGAAGATGGACGCCACGCTGGACGTGCTGCTGCACGAGGGCGCGGTGGCGGAGCTGGGGGAGCGGCTGGAGGCCCCCGAGGGCGCGGAGACGGTGGATGCCGCGGGGCTGGTGGTGTGCCCCGGGCTGATCGACGTACACGTCCACCTTCGCGAGCCGGGGCAGGAGCACAAGGAGACCATCGCCAGCGGCGCGCGCGCCGCTGCGGCGGGCGGCTTCACCGCCGTGGTCGCCATGCCCAACACCGACCCGCCCATCGACAACCCGGCCTCGGTGGGGTTCGTGCTGGCGGAGGGGCTGCGGGCGGGGGCGGCGCGCGTCTTCCCCAGCGGCTGCATCACCGTGGGGCAGAAGGGCGAGCAGCTCACCGAGATCGGCGAGCTGATGGACGCCGGCGCGGTGACCATCACCGACGACGGCCGCCCGGTGATGAACTCCGGCATCATGCGGATGGCGCTGGAGTATACGCAGACCTTCGACCTGGCGGTCGCGGTCCACGCCGAGGACCTGGCGCTCTCCCGCGGCGGCACCATGAACGAGGGGCTGGTGGCCACCCGCCTGGGGCTCACCGGGATCCCCAACGCCGCCGAGGACGTGATGATCGCCCGCGACCTGCTGCTGGCGGAGCTGACCGGCGGGCGGCTGCACATCCAGCACGTGGCCACGCGGCGCGGGGTGGAGATGATCCGCGAGGCCAAGGCGCGCGGGGTGCGGGTGACGGCGGAGGCGTCGCCGCACCACTTCACGCTGACCGACGCGGCGGTGGACCCGTACCGCACCGACGCCAAGATGAACCCGCCGCTGCGCTCCGAGGCGGACCGCGACGCGGTGGTGGCGGGGGTGCGCGACGGGACGCTGGACGTGATCGCCACCGACCACGCCCCGCACCACTACGACGAGAAGGAGCAGGCCTTCGAGGACGCGCCCAACGGCATCGTCGGGCTGGAGACCGCGCTGGGGCTGGTGCTCACCGAGCTGGTGGGCAGGGGCGTCATCGACCTGTCCACGCTGGTGGAGCGGATGAGCTGCGCCCCGGCGCGCGCCCTGTCGCTCCCCGGCGGCACGCTGCGCCCCGGCTCCCCGGCGGACGTGACCGTGTTCCACCCGGACGCGGAGTGGACGGTGGACCCGGCGAAGTTCCTGTCCATGAGCCGCAACACCCCGTTCCGCGGCTGGACGCTGCGGGGCCGCCCGGTACGCACCATCGTGGGAGGGAGGACCGTGTGGGCGCAGGCGGCGGAATGACCTGGATCGGGCACGCGCGGGCGCAGCGGAAGCTGGACCTGCGCGCCTTCTGCGGGGGCGCGTTCCCCTGGCCGCTGGTGGGCGAGCTGGCGGACGGCAGCGAGGTCACGGCGTGCTACCTGGTGCACGACAAGCAGCGCCGGGAGACTCGCGCCGCCAAGCCGTACCTGCAGCTCACGCTGGGCGACCGCACCGGGACCGTCAAGGCGATGGTGTGGGACGACGCCGAGCGGCTGGACGCCCTGGTGGCCCCGGACGACGTGATCGGGGTGCGCGGCCGGGTGGGCTCGTACAACGACCAGCTCCAGGTGACGGTGCTCTCGGCCGAGCCGCTGGAGGTGGTGGACGACGACCTGGCCTTCTTCCTCCCCTGCTGCCCGCGCGACCGGGAGGCGCTCTCCAAGGAGCTGGACCGGCTCATCGCCACGGTGGAGGACCGGCCGCTGAGGACGCTGCTGGAGCGCTGCCTGGGGCGCCGCACGGCGCTGGGGCGCACCTTCCGCGTGCACCCGGCCGCCAAGCGCAACCACCACGCGTACCTGGGCGGGCTGATGGAGCACTCGCTCTCCGTGGCCCTGTCGTGCGACCGGCTGGCGGCCCACTACATCGGCCAGGGGGCGCGCGTCGACCGCGACCTGCTGGTGGCCGGGGCGCTGCTCCACGACCTGGGCAAGGTGCGCGAGCTGAGCGCCGGCCGCAGCTTCGGCTACACGGTGGAGGGGCAGCTCCTGGGGCACATCGTCATCGGCATCCAGATCGTGGGGCGCGAGGCGGAGGGGATCCCCGGCCTCTCGCCCGAGCGGCTGCTGCTGGTGCAGCACCTGGTCGCCAGCCACCAGGGGCGCCTGGAGTGGGCCAGCCCCAAGGTGCCGCAGATGCTGGAGGCGATGCTGCTGCACTACGCCGACGACCTGGACTCCAAGATGAACCCGGCCATCTCGCTGCTCGCGGGCGTGGCGCCGGGCGAGTTCGCCCCGTACGACAGGAACCTGGACCGCGCCCTCTTCAACCCCGCCCCGCCCGCCCTGGCGCGCGCGCCCGAGCTGGAGCCCGTGGCCCCCGAGACGGCCGCCGAAGTCGTGTTCGACCTGTTCCGCGGCTGACCGCGCCGCACCCCGCACCCCCGGAGTACCCCATGGAAACACCCCTTGCCACCGACGCCCCCTCGGCGGTCGAGACGCTCACCCGCCGCCGCGCGCAGCTGCAGGACTGGCTCGGCCGCCTCGGCGAGGTGGGGAGCGGCGTCCCCGGCCACGTGGCCGAGCGCGTGCGCCGCGACTACGAGGACCGGCTGCGCGCCGTCACCCAGGAGCTGGGCGAGCACCGCGACGCCCTCACCGCCGAGCTGGACGGCCGCCGCGCGGAGCTGGAGGACGCCGACGCCCGCCGCTCCGCCGCCGCGGACGACCTGGAGGAGGCGCGGCTGCGCCACCTGATCGGCGAGCTGGAGGCGGGGGAGTGGGACGCGCGCCGCCCGGAGCTGGAGTCCGCCCTCGCCACGGCCGAGACGCAGGCCACGGGGATCCGCGCCGAGGTGGAGCGCCTGGACGCCCTGCTGCGCGACATGCCCGGCGCCGCCCCCGAGCCGGCCGCGCCCGCCGTGGAGGCCGCCGCGCCGGTGGCGGACGAGGCCCCCGCGCCCGCCGCCGGGACGCAGCAGCCCGAGTGGATGTCGGACGCGCAGCCCGCGGCCGCGGCGGAGTCCGCGTTCCCGCCGCGCGACACCAGCGACGACACCATCCCCGAGTTCACGCCCTTCGCGCAGGACGACCGCGCGGGCGCCGGCGCCGCGGACGACGACCTGGGCGTGGACCTCTCCTGGCTGGAGGACGTGGAGCAGGTGTCCACCACCGTGGACCTGTCCGGCGGCGCCGCCCCCGCGCCCGCCGACACGGAGGACAGCTCGGCCGACGACCTGGCCTTCCTGGAGGAGCTGGACCGCGCCATCTCCGCCTCCCCCGCCGCGGGCCAGGCCGGCTCGCCCTCCGCCGCCCTGCCGGACCCGGACCGCACGCTGGACCCGGACCGCGCCGGGATGCTGCTCTGCAAGGAGTGCGGCGCCATCAACGAACCGCAGCTGTGGTACTGCGAGATCTGCGGGTCGGAGCTGTAGCCGTTCCAGGTCCGGACATGCGAAAAGCCCCTCTCCCGCACGCCGGGGAGGGGCTCGTCTTTTCGCACTCACGCACTTCCGCACTCACGCACTTCCGTTCCCGGACGCGAAGAGGCCCGCGGGACCGTGTGGTCCCGCGGGCCTCCCGTACGTCCGGGATCGGCCCGGCTTACGCGCCGAGCTTCTGGACGAAGGCGGTCAGGCGGGACTTGGCCCGCGCGGCCTTGTTCGGGTGGATCAGGCGCTTGGAAGCGGCCCGGTCCAGGAGCGAGATCGCCTCCTTGAGGGCGCTGCCGGCCGTCTCCGCGTTCTCCGCCTTGCGGACGTTGCGAAGCGCGGTGCGCAGCCGCGAGCGGCGGGCCCGGTTACGCTCGGCGCGGACCTCGTTGGTCCGCATCCGCTTTTCGGCAGACTTGACGTTCGGCAAACTGACCTCCGGAAGATCTATGCTGGGGGTGGTTCCTGGATACGCCTCGAACAGGAAAGCGGAAAAATACCGAAAGGGTCCCGGCGTGTCAAGCTCGGGCACCCGCGATTTTGACACCGGGGGGCGCCAGCGCTAGCTTCCGCGCATGGAACAACTTCTGATCTCGCTGCCGGTGCTGATCTTTTCCATCGTCGTCCACGAGGTGGCGCACGCCTACGTGGCGCGCGCCCAGGGCGACGACACCGCCTTCATGCTGGGGCGGATCACGCTCAACCCCCTCCCGCACCTGGACCCGCTGGGGAGCGTGCTGCTCCCCGGGATCATGGCGCTCACGGGCGGCCCCATCCTGGGGTGGGCCAAGCCGGTGCCGGTGAACCCCCGCAACTTCCGCAACTACAAGCGGGGCGACATCCTGGTCTCGCTGGCCGGCGTGGCGTCCAACCTGGTGCTGGCGGTGCTGTTCACCCTGCTGCTCGCGGCGACGCTCGCGGCCGCGGCGGCGTTCCCCGACGCGATGCGCCTGTGGGCGGTGCTGGGGGCGATGTTCCAGGCGGGGATCTTCATCAACTTCCTGCTGGCGCTGTTCAACCTGCTCCCGGTCCCGCCGCTGGACGGGTCGCACGTCATGGTGTACCTGCTCCCGGTGAAGCTCGCCGTGAAGTACCGCGAGGTGGGGCGGTACGGGATGCTGATCCTGTTCGCGCTGCTCTTTTTGGGCGCCCTGAACGTCGTCTTCCTCCCCGTCCAGTACCTCGCCGGGGGCGCCGTTTCGCTGGCGCGCGCCCTGGCCGGCGTGGCGTAGCACCGGTCCCGTGCAGCCGCAGTCCCCCCCCGAGCCGCAGCTGGACCTGTTCCAGGTGGAGCTGGAGCGCTTCCAGGGCCCGCTGGACCTGCTGCTGCACCTGATCCGCAACCAGGACATCGACATCTTCGACATCCCCATCTCGCGGATCACGGAGCAGTTCCTGGCGGCGATCCGGCAGGTGGACCGCCTGGAGCTGGAGCGCGCGGGGGAGTTCCTGGAGATGGCGTCCATCCTGGTGCGGATCAAGGCGCAGATGCTCTTCCCCCGCCGCGCGGAGGAGGGCGAGGAGGAGGACCCGCGCGCCGAGCTGGTGCGGCGGCTGCTGGAGTACGAGCACTTCCGCGAGGCCGCCGGGCTGCTGGTGCACGCCGAGCGGGAGCGCGCGCGCATGTGGTCGCGCGGCTACGTGGAGGCGCGTCCGGCCCCCCGGCTCGCGGAAGTGCCGCTCGAAACGGAGTGGAGCGAGGTGTGGGACGCGGCGCTGCGCCTGGGCGCGCGCGCGGCGGAGCCGGAGACCGTGTACCGCTTCCAGGGGCGGCCGGTCCGCATGGAGGAGAAGATGGAGCTGGTGCTGGCGGCGCTGGCGGAGTCGCGCCGGGTGGAGTTCGCCGCGCTGGTGTCGCCGTGGGGGACGCGCATGCACGCCGTGGTGTCGCTGCTGGCCTGCCTGGAGCTGGCCAAGCGCAGCCGCGTGCTGGTGCGGCAGGCGGCGCCCTTCGCGCCGCTGTGGGTGTACCGCCGCAGGCGGGAGGAGGAGGCGGCGTGAGGGCAAGCCGGGTGGTGGAGGCGGTGCTGTTCGCCAGCCAGACGCCGCTCAGTGCGGCGGAGCTGGCCCGCGGCGGCGAGGAGCTGGACGAGGAGACGGTGGAGGCGGCGCTCGCCGAGCTGCGCGCCGAGTACGAGCGCGAGGGGCGGGCCTTCGGGGTGTTCGAGGTGGGGGGCGGGTGGCAGCTGCTCACCCGGCCGGAGTACGCGCCGGTGCTGGAGCGATTCGACAGCGTCCCGGCCAACGCGCGCCTCTCCTCGCCGGCGCTGGAGACGCTCGCCATCATCGCCTACCGGCAGCCGGTGGGGCGCGCGGAGATCGAGGAGATCCGCGGGGTGGGCGCCGGAGGGGTGCTGAAGACGCTGCAGGACCGCGAGCTGATCGAGGTGACGGGGCGCGGCGAGGGGCTGGGGCGGCCGCTGCTGTACGGCACCACGCGGCGCTTCCTGGAGCACTTCGGGTTCCGCTCCACGGAGGACCTCCCCCGCCCGGAGGAGCTGCCCGTGGTGCTTTCGCAGAGAAACGACGAGGGGAGGCAGGATGGCGCGCAGGCAGGGTAGGCCCGCGGCGGAGGGGGAGCCCGTCCGCCTGCAGGTGTTCATCGCGCGGTCGGGGATCGCGTCGCGGCGGGGGGCCGAGGAGCTGATCGCCGAGGGGCGGGTGTGGGTCAACGGCGAGCCCGTGACCGCGCCCGGGACCAAGGTGACGCCCGGCGTCGACACGGTGGAGGTGGACGGCGAGCCGGTCTCGTCGGCGGTGGAGACGCTGTGGGTGGCGCTGCACAAGCCCAAGGGGTACGTGACCACGCGCCACGACCCGTACGGCCGCAAGACCATCTACGAGCTGCTCCCGGCAAAGCTCCACCACCTGTTCCACGTGGGGCGGCTGGACCGAGACAGCGAGGGGATCCTCCTGCTCACCAACGACGGCCCGGGGGCCAACCGCTTCCTGCACCCGCGCTTCGGCGTCACCAAGGAGTACCTGGTGGACGTGGACGGCCGCGTCACCTCCGAGGAGCTGCGCCGTCTGGTGGCCGGCGTGGAGCTGGAGGACGGGGTGGCGCGCGCCGAGTCCGCCGAGCGCCTGCACCAGGTGGACCTGGACGTGTGGCGCATCCGCGTGGTGCTGCGCGAGGGCAAGAAGCGCGAGGTGCGCCGCATGCTGGACGCGGTGGGCCACCCGGTGCGCCGGCTGATCCGGCGGCGCTTCGGGCCGGTGGAGCTGGGCGAGCTCCCCTCCGGCAAGTGGCGAGTTTTAGGGCCCGCCGAGCTGCGCGGGCTGATGAAGGAGCCGGGCTGAAAAGCCGGTTCGGGCGTGCCCCCGGCTGCGCCGGGGTCGGGCTGCGGCTCCGTAAGCGAGCAAACAACGCTCGCTAACGGAGGCGAACCCCAACGGTACTGCTGTTGGGTTTCGCCGCTTCGCGCTCGCGTCCCTCACGCGGGCTCCGGCGCAATCCCCGGGTGCAGCACGGCCTGAACGGATCCGACCGACCTGCTGGATCTTTCGAACCATTCACCGACGAACGTTCGCGACATGGAAATCCGCGGCTCTCGCATTCTCCTGCTGGGCGGGTCCGGTCTGGTCGGGACGGCGCTGGCGCGCCAGCTCCTCCCCCTCAAGCCGGCGCTGGTGGTCATCTCGGGGCTGACGCGGGAAGAGGCGGAGGGCGGCGTCGCGGAGCTCGCGCGCGAGCCGGATGCGGAGGGGGTGGAGATCGTCCCGGAGTGGGGCGACATCTTCCTCCCGGCGGAGCTCAAGGACATCCGCCGGCGCGACATCGTGGAGGACCCGCGGGCCCGCGCGCAGATCCTGGACGACCTGCTGGGGCCGCTCTCGGAGGAGGTGATCGAGCGCTCGGCGCTGGGGCGGATCATCGCCCGGCACCGGCCCGAGGTGATCGTGGACACCATCAACACGGCCACCGCCTTCGCCTACCAGAACGCCTTCGACAGCGCCGCGGCGCTGCGCGACAAGGCCCGGCGCGGCGAGGCGGACCTGGACGCGGTGGAGACGCACCTGAGCACGATGTACCTGCCGCAGCTGATCCGGCACGTGCAGCTGGCGCTGGAGGTGATGAAGCGCGCCCGGACGCAGGTGTACGTCAAGGTGGGCACCGCGGGCACCGGCGGGATGGGGCTCAACATCCCCTTCACCCACTCGGAGGAGCGCCCCTCGCGGGTGCTGCTCGCCAAGTCGTCCATCGCGGGGGCGCACACGCTGCTCCTGTACCTGATGGCCCGCACCCCGGGCGCCCCCACGGTCAAGGAGATCAAGCCCACCGCGGCGATCTCCTGGAAGAGCATCGGCTTCGGCGAGGTGAAGCGGGGCGGCCGCCCCATCCGCCGGGTGGACGCCGTGGCGCCGGTTGCGGTGGGCGAGCTTGCGAACGGCGGGGAGGGGAGCTGGCGCGACACCGGCGAGGCGCTCACCGGCGTGTACGTGGACTCGGGGGAGAACGGGCTGTTCTCCCCGCCGGAGTTCGAGACGCTGACGGCGCTGGGGCTGATGGAGTTCATCACCCCGGAGGAGATCGCCCAGGACGTGGTCCGCGAGATCCGCGGCCAGCCCACCGGGCACGACGTGGTGGCGGCGCTGGACGCGTCCACCTCGGGCCCCACCTACCGCGCCGGGGTGCTGCGGCAGTCGGCCATCGCGCGGATGGAGGAGCTGGAGCGGGAGCACGGGCACGAGAGCGTCGCCTACGAGATGCTGGGCCCGCCGCGCCTCTCCAAGCTGCTCTTCGAGGCGGCGATCCTGGGGCGGCTCACCGGCGGCGCGCTGGACGCGGCGGCGGTGCTCGACCCGGAGGCCGCCGCGGAGCGCGCCGAGGCGCTGGTGCTGGGCGACGCCGAGCTGCGCACCTCCATCCTTTCCATCGGGCTGCCGGTGCTGCTGCGCGACGGGGAGCGCGCGCTGCGCGGCGCCGACGTCAAGGTGGCCCCGGAGCCCGGCGAGCCCTGGGAGCGCACGGTGGACAACGGCTGGGTGGACCTGCGCCCCGCCAGCTGGGCGCGCTGGCGCGAGCGGGTGGGCGCCGTCTGCCGGCGGCTGGACGGCTGCACGGACGCGGCGGCCGGCTCGCGCTGGGACGTGGAGCCCTGGGAGCGCGCCCGCCGCATCCGCCCGGGGGCGCTGGCCGCCTGGGTGTTCCGCCACGAGGACCGCGGCGAGCGCATCAAGCGCTGAGCCCGCCATGGCCGCCGCCCCCGTCCCGCCGTCGCTGATCCGCGACCTCGCCAAGGCGTACTCGCTGGGCGAGTTCTACCCGGTCACGCACCCCACGCTGGACCAGGCGCTGGAGCGGCTGGACCGCGAGCTGCTGGCGCTGGGCGGAGAGCTGCGCGTGGAGGTGGAGCCCTCCTCGCTGCGGGTGGGGCGGGAGTGGGCGGCGTGGCGCTCGGCGCACGTGTCGCGCTTCGCCACACGGCTGGCCGGGCACGGGGTACACTCCTTCACGCTGCGGCCCGGGGAGGCGCGCGCCGAGGACCTGGGCCGCTTCCTGTCGGCGGCGGCGCTCCCCATGAAGGTGGTGCGCGCGGCCGGCGGCTTCGTGGCCGCGCTCTCCGCGGCGGGGATGCGTGGGGTGCTGGTCAACGGCGTCGCCCCGGACCCGCCCAGGCCCTCGGCGCCCGCCAGGGCGGCGCCGCAGGGCGGCGTCAACTTCGACGTGTCGCTCTGGTCGGCGCACCAGATCTACGAGCTGGTGAAGCAGACCGCGGTGCGCACCGAGCACGAGGACCTGGAGGCGCTGCGCCGCGAGCTGGCGACCTCGCCCGACGCGGACCGGGTGCAGCTGGTGGAGCGCATGCGCCAGACGGCGCAGTGGACGGCGGGGCGGGGCCGGCTGGACGAGGTGGTGGCGCTGGTGCTGGGGATGCGCGCCGACGCCGAGGAGCTGGCCCGGACCGCCCCCGCCCGCCGCGCCGGGGTGATGCTGGGGATCGCCCGGGTGGCCTCGCCCGCGGTGGTGGACGAGCTGGTGGCGCGGCTGGGCAGGGTGCGCTCGGAGGAGGAGCGCGCGGAGACGCAGGCGGCGCTGCTGCACGTGGGGGCCGAGGTGGCGCCGCCGCTGGTGCGGGCGCTGAGCGACGCGCAGGACATGTCCGCCCGGCGGGCGTACCGCGACGCGCTGGTGGCGCTGGACCGCGTGGGGATCCCGCTGCTGGAGGACATGGCCGGCGACGAGCGCTGGTTCGTGGTCCGCAACATGGTGAGCATCCTGGGCGAGATCCGCAGCGCCGAGTCGCTGGAGCACTTCGCCCGCACCGTCCAGCACTCCGACGCCCGGGTGCGCCGCGAGACGGTGCAGGCGCTCACCAAGCTGGGCGGCGAGGAGGCGGTGCCGCTGCTGGTGCGCGCCCTGGCCGACGCGGACCCCGGGATCCGCGGCGCCGCCGCCCTGGGGCTGGGCCTGTCGCGCGTCCCCGCCGCCGTGTCCCCGCTGCTGATGCGCCTGGGCCAGGAGACCGACGCCGAGGCCGAGGCGGAGATCGTGCGCGCCCTGGGCCGCCTGGGCGACCCGCGCGCCGTGCAGCCGCTGGCCGAGCGCGCCGCCGCCGGCGGCTGGCTGTCGCGCCGCTCGGCCGCGGGCCGGGTGGAGGCGGTGCGCGCGCTGGGCGCGATCGGCGGGGACGCGGCCCGCGGCGTGCTCCAGCGGCTCGCCGCAGACAAGGCGCCCGAGGTGCGCGACGCCGTGCAGCGCGCCCTCCGCGGCGAGCCCGTGACCTGAGACCACTCCCGATGGCATCCGACGCCCCGCGCCTCCCCGAGACCCCGGCCGCCCCCGGCTTCGCCTCGCGCATCGTCGCCGAGGTCCACCGCCGCGTGGTGGGGCAGGAGTACATGATCGAGCGCCTGCTCATCGGGCTGCTCACCGGCGGGCACGTGCTCTTCGAGGGGCTTCCCGGCCTCGCCAAGACGCTGACCGTGCGCACCCTGGCCGACGCGGTGGACGCCACCTTCCAGCGGGTGCAGTTCACGCCGGACCTGCTCCCCGCGGACGTGGTGGGGACCACCATCTACGACGTGCGCACCGGCGAGTTCACGCCGCACCGCGGCCCCATCTTCGCCAACATCGTCCTGGCGGACGAGATCAACCGCGCCCCGGCAAAGGTGCAGGCGGCGCTGCTGGAGGCGATGCAGGAGCGGCAGGTGACCATCGGCGGGACCACCTACCCGCTGCCGCAGCCGTTCCTGGTGCTGGCGACGCAGAACCCCATCGAGCAGGTGGGCACCTACCCGCTCCCCGAGGCGCAGGTGGACCGCTTCACGCTCAAGGTGCGGGTGGGCTACCCCACGCGCGAGGAGGAGAAGGAGATCCTGCGCCGCATGTCGGGCGGGGAGCCGATCCCGGTGCGGCCGGTGGTGGGGGCGGAGGAGATCCTGGCGGCGCGGCGCACCATCGCCGGGCTGTACCTGGACGACACCGTGGGCGACTACATCCTGGACGTGGTCGCGGCCACGCGCGAGCCGCGCCGGTTCGGGCTGGGGGAGCTGGAGCCGCTGATCGAGTTCGGGGCGTCGCCGCGGGCCAGCATCGCCCTTGCCACCTGCTCGCGGGCGCACGCCTTCCTCCGCGGCCGCAGCTACGTGACGCCGGACGACGTCAAGGCGATCGGCGCGGACGTGCTGCGGCACCGGGTGATCACCACCTACGAGGCCGAGGCCGAGGAGGTCACCCCGGACGACATCGTGCGCCGGGTGTTCGAGGCGGTGCGGGTGCCGTAGGTCCTTTCCGCTTCGACGAAGTCTCCGGGGCCGCTGCGGAGCTGGACGATGCCGTCGTCCGGTGTCTGTGCCGGGGATTTTTCCTTCCAAATCGTTGCGCCGGGAGTGTTCAACGCTCCCGGCGCCACTCATATGGTGCCCTGCTGTCAGTGGCACCTGTCAGTTCGTCCGCCCAAATGCCCAACACGCACGCTCATCGAAGGAAAGCGTAGCTCGCTTCCGGTCCCGGATCAAACTGGACCCGTCGCGGAGTGCAGGGACATAATTTGCGTGGACCGGATTCCTGATCTCCGGGGTGAGGCGGCGAGTGCCCCGAGTAGGGCAGGAGCGAGCAGGGTGCTGGACGCGCCGATGAATCCATTTCTGGAATGGGTGGCAGATAAATCGTGGATGCGCGCTGACTCCGAAAGCTCAGCGCCCACCCCCCTCCATCTGCGTGGAGTTTATCAGCCGAGTGTTGCAGGACCTCTTCACCTGCGACAAGCGTCCTGCGTCGCAGTTTCTTTCTGACTTCGAGTACGCACCAATTCTGATGGCTTCATTCTGAGCATTCGGCGGATGAAGAGCTACGTCCACGCACGAGATGAATAGACGTTTGCAATAAAGTCGTAAGCCCAGGTCTGAGCGCATTTCTCAGGGACTTCGTCCGTTCATGGGTCCACAATTGATGACTCGGTGCCGAGCCGAGAGGTCCGCTCGCCAACCGTTACCATTTCCGCGGGCATCAAAACACCACGGGTGCGGATTTCTTCGCCCGCTTATTCGCCTGAAGATCGAACCACGCCCCGAAGGGTGCTGCCATCGATTCCCGTGAGTGCCCTCCGGGCAGATCTCACCGCTGGCGAAGGAGGACCCAGGACAATTACCCGCAGGAGAAACGCGCCCGTCCATTGGTTGTCTGCCTTCAGAAACCTTGTTTTCGGAGGGAGTTTCGCCATGGCCCCACCAACCGCATTTTCCTGGAAACCTGGAGCATTGCTCGCGGCGTGGATAATTCTGCTCCTCGCGGGCTGCGCGACTGACCAGCCGACCGAAGCCACGAAGAAGCCCTCCGCCGTGATCCGGAGTTACCCCGGGGGGTGCGTGCCGGAGGTGACCACCGAGTACACGGACTCCACCGAGACGATCGTCACCACCTTCACCACTGCCGCCATCACCTGCATTCCCGACCTGACGCAGTGGGGAATCGAGATGGCCGACCCCATGCGGGTGGATACCCCCCAGGGAGACGCGGCCTGGAGGGTGAAGAGCGATTATCCTGCCGCGAACATGCCGTCTCCCTCGCATGTCGCAGGGCTCGTCTCGCAGTCCCCGCCACAGGTCATGATCGAATTCGAGCCACGGGCGCAGTCGGTCGAGTTCCACTACAGCATGCTGAGCCAGGCACGCACGGTGTGGAACGGGGGACTCGTGAACTCGGACTCGCTTCTGGTCCAGGCGGTGAGCCGGCGGCCGGGGACGACCTACTACACGGTCCACGCCAGGAAGGTGCTGCGGTCCAACGTACCCTCCACCACGCCCCCGTGGACGCAGTGGGACCCCGTCAGGCTGTCGGCGGATGGCAACGTGATGGAATGGCTGTGGTTCGACGGGTCGCTGCTCATAGACGACCTGCGGGTCACGCGGTTCCCTCTTCAGTGCCCCCGGGCCGTGATGCGCGGGGGGCAGGTCACCTGCAAGGTCACGCTGCCCCACATGAGTGTGACCGGGTGGGAGTTCCAGCCCGACAGCTCCAACCTGGCCACGGTGCACGACGCCTCCACCAGCAAGGAGTGGACGGGCCCCATGGTCACGGATGGAACCGTGGTGGTACATGTCACCAGCGCTAGCGGGGCGCGCTCGTTCAAAGCACACATCCGCGTGGTGAGCCGTGCCTCTTTCGGCGACTCCGCCTGGGACTGGCGAGCGAAATGGGCGTACAAGGACACGGTCATGGCTCAGCCGCAGCCACCGTTCGTGAACGAGTCCGGAAAGACCGAGATCGACTATGCGAGAAACGAGGCGGTGGAGGATCGCTTCGCGCCCCGTATCATGCCGGACGTTTGGGAGCCTGATCCGTCCAAGCGTGGGTATACGCTCATCCAGGTGCCGCCGGGAGGGCCAAATAGCGGCTATTGGTACGTCCAGTCGATGAGCCTCCACATGCATCGGCGCGGCAGGCTCAACCCATTCATAACACAGGCGGCGACCATGAACCTACCGCTGGATGCCGCACTCGTGAGGGAATGTAAGAAACACCTGGGAGGAGGCACTACGATCAACTTCTACAGGTTCAATCTCTGCAAGGGAAAGAACGTAGAAGACTTCCTCGCCGGGATACGGGCGCATGAAGGTTTCGGGCGCAACGGCGGGACTGGTCACGAGGGGCTGGCCCAGGCGGCGGCGACGCTCGCGGAAAACGATCCGTATAAGTTCTCCGAACACAGGGTGAGGAGTACGAGGGAGGCGTTGGACTTTGTAATTCGCGACAATGTTCCATGGATGGCGGATAGGATCGTTGCTGCATCACGGGACCGCCAGTACCAGTCGGATCCGATTGGCCCGAGGGGGAATTGGGGAGGGACAATTTGGGATTGGCTCGTGAACATCACCCCGAACCGGTTCCTTGAGAGCCCCAACTTCGAGATTTGACTCATGAGAACCAGATCCATGCGCACCGGATTTCTAGTTTGTGCCGCGCTGCTGCCCTTCGTGCTGGTGTGCACCGCGTGCGCTCCCCTCAAGGGCCAGGAGCGTCCGTCGAGGTCCAGCCAGCAGGAGACACGTTCTTCCCAGGAAATCCTAACGCGATTCGTGGCGGAGCGGGGCAGTCCGGACGGCCGGGCAACAGCTGAGATCATCGATATCTTCGTAGATCCTGGCAAGTATCCTCAGACCACGGTAGACGCGTTGCTGGACGGTCTGGAGCACCTGGCGCTCACCTCTGCGGACTCGCTGATCCGTTCTGCCGCAGCATCAAAAATCGGTATGGCTGGGTGGTCATCGCGCAAACCGCCTTTGCCTGGGATCGTAGCACGGCAGGTCCGCCTCTATCGAAGGAGTTCGGATCCGATGGTGCGTGCCAGAATCGTGTCCAGCCTCACGGGGGCCGCGGAGACGCAGGCCGCGGCCGCGTTCCTGCGGACGATTGCGCTCCAGTCCTCCCGGCGGGGAGATTTCCCCAACGCACCAATCGCGGCCATCCGGGCCCTCACCCGCCTGGGAGAAGACGGTCCAGCCACGCTGCGTGAACTGCACCAGAGCGGCCAGGTGCACGACCGGGAGGCAAGTGCGTTCCTGGCACAGCTCTCCAAGACCGGATATCGCTTGAGGAGCTGACGCTTTTCGGCGCTCGGTCCGAGTAGCATGGGAACGGTTTGCCGATCAAACCCGTTTCAACGGGGATAGGGTTGGCGGACAACAGGATGGGGCCGCCCAAATGGGTAGCCCCATCGGTGGTCGCTTGCTGTTCCGTCTGCTGTCAGCAGGGCGGCGGATTTTGCGCCGATTCGCTGCTTTTCTCGGGCTGGGCGCATGCGTCACCTTGTGAAAACCCTGGTCGGGCCTGCAAGTTAACCGCTTGAGCGTGGAGTGGACTTCCGTCGGTGGGTGTCCCTGCGCCGGAGGGAGACAGCCGGAATGCGCCCGGCTGACTCCCTCCGTTCTCGTTGTTGGGAACGGAGGGATGTCGTCGATCCTTTTCCGCTCGGGGAAGCTGCCATGCCCATCGTCGAACGCTCGGTGGAGATCCGCGCGCCGCGGGAGGCGCTCTTCGACCTGGCGCAGGACTACTACGTCCGCAGGGAGTGGGACCCGTTCACGCGCGAGATGCGCTTCCTGGACGGCGCCGCGGAGGCGGCGCCCGGTGTGCGCGTGCGGGTGCGGGCGTGGAACGGGCTGGCGATGGAGGTGGAGTACGTGACCGTGAAGCGGCCGGAGCGCGTGGCCGTGCGGATCACGCGCGGGCCGTTCCTGTTCGAGAACTTCGCGGGGTCGTGGGTCTTTTACGACGTGGGCGGAGGCGCGACGCGGGTGGTGTTCCGCTACGGCTTCCGCACGCGCTGGAGCTGGCTGCGTCCCGCGCTGGACCCGGTGGTCTCGGCGGTGTTCGGGCGGGACGTCGCGGCGCGCGTGCGGGGCCTGAAGCGCGCCGCGGAGGAGACGGACGTCCTGCGGCGCCTGGCCGCCCGCTGACGCCGGCACCCTCACCCCCCGGCCCCCTCTCCCACGAGGGGAGAGGGGGAGAACCACGGCGACGCTCAGCGGGTGACGACGATCTCGGTGATGCGGGCGCAGCCCTGGTACCGGCAGGCCCACAGCTGCGCGTCCCGGCCGTCCGCGCCCACCTGGATCCTGCCCGGCGCGCGGGCGGTGAACAGCCCGCCGCCGTCCGGGCGGGCGGCGATGGCGGCGACCGCGCCGTCCGTCACCGTCCAGCGGTCCACCCGGACGGTGTCGGATTCCGGCCGGGCCGGGCCCGGTCCGTGGACGAGGTGGAGGGTGAACGTGTCGCCGACCGCGACGCGTCCCCGGTAGCCGCCGTCGGGGGTGGCGGTGGAGCGGTCCACCCGTCCGTGCGGGAAGCCGGTGATGAAGTACCCGTCCGCGCCGCCACCGCCGGAGTAGCACGGCCCGATGATGCACGCGTCGTCGAACAGGTCCAGGTCCAGGTCGCAGCCGCCGAGCGCGGCGGCGCCCGCGAGGGCGAGGAGCGAGGAGGCGATGCGTCTCACGACAGTCTCCTGTGGCAGGCAGTTCCGGCGGCGGGCCGCCGCGGGCGTGTGCGGCACGCCCCAAGCATGCAAAAGACTCGCGGAACGCGCCATGGGTAACGCGACCCACCGGCACCCCGCGAAAGCGATCGTGACCCGAAGGGCGGAGACCGCGGCGGTTTGCGGGGCTCCGTTCTCCTGGACACGGTCGTTTCGTGTC
>JBFMFL010000609.1:0-1569 GCA_040752145.1 Gemmatimonadota bacterium | reverse complement strand
GCGCTCCCGGCCGCCGCCTTCGCCGCGGAGCTGGACCGCCGCGAGGGCGCCCTGCCGCGGCCCGCCGGAGGGGCGCCGCCGTGGCGCTGGATCCTGCTCGCGGCGGCCGCCGCGCTGGCCGTGGCGGAGTGGACCCGGCGCCGTCTCGGAGGTCGGGTGTAAAGAAACGTTGCAGATCGCAAACCCCCTTTTCACCAGGGGTTGCGGGACGCGCGCCACAGTCCTGTGGCGGCGGAGCGACGGGTCCGCGCCACGGGTCGTGCAAGCTCCTCGCGCAACAAGGTTGCAAACGCAGCTTTCACAGGTGGTTGGAATCTGCTACGCACGCCGCGTCTTCCCCGGGGGGCGCGGCGTGTCGTTTGCTTTTGCCCGGGGCGCGGGAACCCGTCCGGCGTGTGCTCACTCTCCCCACCTACAACTCGTCGCAGCTGCGCGGATCGCCGGTTCACGGAGGCCGGTTCCGGACCGTGGAGGGCGGCGCCCGGAAGGCGCGGTAGGCGGGGGAGGGAACACCGAGTGCCGGCGGGCCGCGCCCGCGCCAAACACTACCTGCCGGCGTCCCCGCCGGCGACACCTCTCCAGACGAGGGAATGCGATGCAACGATTCACGAAGTCGTGTGCCCTGCTCGGCGTGATCGCCGTGTGCGCCGCGACCCCGGCGCGTGCCGACGGCATCCGCCAGTGGGACGTGTGCGGCGGCAACCAGCCGTTCGCCACCTGCGCGTCGGTCAACGTGGCCGTCACCGGCACCACCGTCGCCATGAAGGTCCGGAACCTCTCCGGGCTGTTCGCCAGCGAGGGCACGGCCAACTGGGTGTTCACCAGCATCGGGCTGGACAACCTGCTGTCGGCCGTGAACGCCACCTCCGCCATCAGCATGTCGGGCCCCACCCGCGGGAGCGACACGCCGGCCGCCTGGCAGATCTTCAACAACACCCAGTTCGGCGGCGGCATCAACGTGGACCTGGGCGGCGAGAACGGCAGCGGCGTGAACAACGGCATCGCCAGCAGCTGCGCCGCGGCGGGGAGCCTCCCCGGCGGGAGCAACGAGCTGTGGATGACCCCCAACGCCGGCTGCACGGGCGGGTACAGCGTCACCAACGCCGGCCTCAACGGCGGGTGGGCGCTGTTCACGTTCAACGTCAACCAGACGTTCGACCCCAACGACCCGAACACCGTCCTGTTCCTCAAGGCGCAGAACGGCGGTCCCGGCGGCGGCCTGTCCACCGAGTGCATCACCAGCAACGGCAGCAACCGCAACGCCAACTGCATGGCCCTGGACCTCCCCCCCACCGACACCGTCCCCGAGCCCATCAGCATGGCGCTCCTGGGCACCGGGCTGGCCGGGGTGGGCTTCGTGCGCCGGCGCCGCAAGGGGCGAATCGAGAAGGAGTAATCGCTTCCATCGCAGGTGCGTGTTCGGGGCAGCGCGGTCCGCGAGGGCCGCGCTGCTTCGTTTTTTACGACGAAAAGATCTGAACCGCGGGGTTGGGCGTGCCCCCGCTGGCGCGGGGTCGGGGTGGGCGCGCGGGAAACCCCCAAAACCACCCGGGGTAACCCCCGGCGCCC
>JBFMFL010000608.1:0-1585 GCA_040752145.1 Gemmatimonadota bacterium | reverse complement strand
CAAGGGGAGAGGGGGAGCACGACACGGCGGAGCCCGATCTTCGGGAAGCCCTCCCCCGGCACGGGGGAGGGTGGCGAGCCCGAGCGAGCCGGGTGGGGGCCTCCCGCGGACGCCAGCACCAGCCCCGCGTGAGGGATGCGAGCGCGAAGCGGCGAGACCGCGCGGCAGTTTGCGCGGGCTCGCCTCCGTTACGCAGCGTCGTTTGCTGCGTTACGGAGCCGCAGCCCGACCCCGCGCCAGCGGGGGCACGCCCGAACCCGGCCGTTCCGCCGTACGGAGCGCCGAATGACGCTGGAGCTGGTACACCCGTGGGCCCTCGCCCTGCTGCTGCCGGTGCCGGTCTACGTGGCGTGGATGCGGCGCACCCGGCCGGCCGCGATCCCGCTGCCCGGGGCGGCGGCGCTGGACTACCCGCGGCGGCGCGCGGCCCGGTGGTGGGCGCGGGTCCCGGAGCTGGCGCGCGTCCTGGCCTTCACGCTGCTGGTGGTGGCGCTGGCCCGGCCGCGCACGGGGGCCTCGGTGACGGAGTCGCGCGCGGAGGGGATCGCCATCGTGGTGGCGATGGACGTGTCCTCGTCGATGCTGGCGGAGGACTTCCGCCCGAACAACCGGCTGGAGGTGGCGAAGCGGACCACCGCGCGCTTCGTGGCGGGGCGCAGGGCGGACCGCATCGGGCTGGTGACCTTCGCGGGCGAGGCGCTGACGCAGGTGCCCACCACCACCGACTACCCGCTGCTGATCGGCGCGCTGCAGGCGCTGGAGCCGGGCGCCCTGCGCGACGGCACCGCCATCGGCATGGGTCTGGCGACGGCGGTCAACCGGCTGCGGCAGCTGCCGGGGCGGAGCAAGGTGGTGATCCTGCTGAGCGACGGCGAGAACAACGCCGGCGAGATCGACCCGCGCGACGCGGCCCGCGCGGCGGCGGCGCTGGGGGTGCGGGTGTTCACCGTCGGGGTGGGGTCGCACGGGATGGCGCGGGTGCCGGTGGCGCGCGGGGCCTCGGGGCTGCGCTACGCCCTCCTGCCGGTGAGGATCGACGAGGCGCTGCTCGGCGACATCGCCCGCAGCACCGGCGGCCGCTACTTCCGCGCCACGGACACCGAGGCGCTGCGCCGCATCTACGCCGAGATCGACCGCATGGTGCGCACGCCGGTGACGGTGCGCCGCTACACGCGCCACACGGAGCTGTACCTCCCCTTCCTGCTCGCCGGCGCGCTGCTGCTGGCGCTGGAGTGGCTGGTGCGGGGCTCGCGCCGGGGGGTGGGGCCGTGAGCTGCTCTGCGGAACGCGGGTTCGGGCGTGCCCCCGGCTGCGCCGGGGTCGGGCTGCGGCTCCGTAGAGCGGCAAACTACGCCGCTCAACGGAGTCGAGCCCCGGCAAACTGCCGCCGGGTCTCGCCCCTTCGGGCCGACATCCCTCACGCGACCGCCGACGCGACCGCAACCTCCCGCCGTCGCCGTAGCAGGCTGTTCCCTGTTCCCTGTTCCCTGTTCCCTATCCCGTGACCTTCTTCCGCCCCTGGCTGCTGCCGCTCGTGCTGCTGCTCCCGCTCGCGGTGGGGGCGGGGATCGCGCTCGCCGTGCGG
>JBFMFL010000607.1:0-1618 GCA_040752145.1 Gemmatimonadota bacterium | reverse complement strand
GCCCCCGCGGCCCCGGACGTCCCCGCGGGGGGCTCGGCCGCTCCGGGCGCCGGCACGCCCGCCGCACCGGGGGCCCCGGCGCCCGCGTCCGACCGCTCCGGCGTGATGCCCGCGTCGCGCACCTCCACCTCGGCGCCCGCGGACGCCGAGGCCGGGGAGATCCTGGAGCGCGTGGAGCGCACCTACGCCGGCGTGAAGTCCATGCAGGCGGACTTCGTGCAGGACCTGCGCGTGCCGCTGCTGGGTACCAACCAGCGGAGCTCCGGCAAGCTCTACCAGCGCCGGCCGGACCGCTTCCTGATGAAGTTCTCCGACCCCGCGGGCGACGTCATCGTGGCCGACGGGCGCAGCTTCTGGATGTACTATCCCAGCAGCGACCCCAAGCAGGTGATGAAGACCTCCATCGCCGAGGGGTCGCAGCAGGTGGACCTCCACCAGCAGTTCCTCAGCAACCCCACCGCGCGCTACAACGGCACGCTGGACGGGAGCGAGACGGTGGACGGGCACCGCACCCACGTGCTCACCCTGGTCCCCAAGCAGCAGTCGCCGGTGCGGCGCCTGCGCATCTGGGTGGACGCGGACGACTACTCCGTGCGCCGCTTCGAGATGACCGAGGAGAACGAGTCGGTGCGGCGCATCGAGCTGCGCAACCTCAAGCGCAACGTGACACTCCCGGACGGGCTCTTCGCCTTCAGCCCCCCACGCGGGGCGCAGGTGTTCGAGCAGTGACGCCGCGAACGGGCGGGCCCACCGGCCCGCCCGTTCGCTTTCACGGCTTGCTCCCCGCGCGCCGCGCGCCGTAGATTCCGCCCGTCGGACCGACGCTCCACCCACGGCCAACGCGGACCCGAATGGCAAAGAACGCGACTTTCGACATCACTTCCAAGGTGGACCTCCAGGAAGTGGACAACGCGGTGAACCAGGCGAAGAAGGAAGTCGCGCAGCGGTACGACTTCAAGGGCGTCACCGCCGAGATCGACTTCGACGCCAAGGAGGGCGTCTTCAAGCTCCTGGCCGACGACGACTACAAGCTCACCGCGCTGATCGACGTGCTCCAGTCCAAGCTGATCAAGCGCGGCGTGCCCATCCGCAACCTGGACTACGGCACGGTGGAGCAGGCGTTCGGCGGCAAGTCGCGGCAGCAGGTCACGCTGCTCCAGGGGATCCCCACCGAGAAGGCCAAGGAGATCGTCAAGGCGATCAAGGGCGCCGGGTTCAAGAAGGTGCAGGCGCAGATCCAGGAGGACGAGGTGCGGGTGCAGTCGCCCTCCATCGACGAGCTCCAGGGGGTGATCGCGCTGCTGAAGCAAAAGGACTTCGGCCTGGAGCTCCAGTTCGGGAACTTCCGTTCGTAAGCGCTTCGTCCGGATCTGTCGGCGGGCCGCTCCGGAACCAGGCCAAACTGCCGGCCTGTTTCCTACGCGGGCTCCGGGAACCCCGCGGTACTGCTGCGGGTTTCCCTGCGCCGGAGGGAGACAGCCGAAACTGCCCGGCTGTCTCCCTCCGAATAGATTCTTACGGGTACCGCGGAACTGCGAACGGCAAAAGCAGTTCTCCCCTCCCTCGCTTGCGGGGGAGGAGCCGGGGGTGGGGGGCTGCCACGGCGCACCGATCCCTG
>JBFMFL010000606.1:0-1632 GCA_040752145.1 Gemmatimonadota bacterium | reverse complement strand
CTGCGGCCGCGGCTGCGGCTGCGTGGCGGCCGGCGGAGCCCCCGGACGGGCGCCGGGCTGCGGCTGGACGGGCGCCGCGGCCGGCGGCGCGCCGGGGCGGACGCCGGGCTGCGGCTGGCCGGGGACCACGACGGCGCGCGCCGAGTCGGCCAGGCGCAGCGAGTCCGCGGTCCGCAGCGAATCGGAGATGACGCGCAGCGAGTCGCGGCGGAGCGAGTCGGCGCGGATGGAGTCCACGTTGACCTTGACGAACCCGCCCTGGTAGCGGACGAACGGCTGCCGCACCGCGGTGCGCACCAGGGCCGCCCGCGCGCCCGTGGACCAGGTCTGCGCGGCCGAGAGCGAGGTCAGCTCGATCCACAGCGTGTCGCGCAGGACCCGCCCGGCGATGAAGCTCCCCGACCCGTCCGGCCCGAACGCCACCACCGACACGATCCCGTCGCGCCGCACCTCGCCGACGACGGGAAACGGCTGCCCGTCGCGCACGTAGACCCCGGCAATGGAGTCCAGCCGCTGGGTGCGGATGGCGAGGGCGCCCGGCGGCACCATCCCCTCCCCCCCCGTGGCGGTGTCGCGCACCGGCAGTTCCCAGCCGGCGAAGCGCCAGGTGCCGGCCACCTCGGGGAGCCCGGCGCGCGCCTCGGCGCTGGGGCGCTGGAGCGGGGGGAGCGGCTGCACGTTCACCCCCCGGGCCTCCTCGCAGGCGGCGAGCGCGAGCGCGAGGAGCGCCGCGAAGGCCGGCGCGGCGGGAGCGGCCGGGAACATCCTGGACTTTCGCATCTGCTTCGAACCCTGGAAGACGAGTCATCCCCGCGCGATACCGCGGCGGGCCGCGCCGCCAACGGCGCAGTTTCCGCCAGCAGCCGCAAGGGCGGTTGACATCATGTGGCGCATTCCGTACCTTGCTGGTCAGCCTACCGACCGGACCCTGGGATCCGTCCGGACGAACTCCGACGAGGCCGCCATGTTCACCCCATCACGAACCGTACCGTCCGACGCGGACGCCGTTCTGCGGGCGGCGCTGGAGGCGAACGGCCAGCGCTACACCGACCAGCGCGCGGCCGTGTACCGCTTCCTGTGCGGCACCCTGGAGCACCCCACCGCCGACGAGGTGTTCACCGCGGTGCGCTCCCAGATCGCCGACATCTCGCTGGCGACGGTGTACAAGGCGCTGGAGACGCTGGTGACCTGCGAGCTGGCCATCAAGCTCACCTACGGCGACGGGTCGGCGCGCTACGACGCCCGCACGGACGACCACTGCCACTCGCGCTGCCTGCGCTGCGGCAACGTGCGCGACATCCCCGACCACCACGTGGCGGCGCTCCCCCGGATCGAGGTGGGCGACGGGTTCGCGGCCCAGGGGTACCGGGTGGAGGTGGTGGGCCTCTGCCGGTCGTGCACTTCGCCGAACTGAGGCCTCGTCGCTCAAGGTCTGCTTCCAGGCGCTCCCCGGCAACGTGCCGGGGGGCGCTTTCGTTTTGAACGGCAACGGATTACGGCCGATCTGGGCGTGCCCCCGGCTGCGCCGGGGTCGGGCTGCGGCTCCGTAACGCACGATACGACCGTGCGTAACGGAGTCGAGCCCCGGCGGAAACTACCCCGCCGGGTCTCGCCGCTTCGCGCTCGCATCCC
>JBFMFL010000605.1:0-1650 GCA_040752145.1 Gemmatimonadota bacterium | reverse complement strand
CGGAAACAGCGAACGGCGCCCCCGCCTCGGCATCGAGGTGGGGGCGCCGTCCGTACTTTCGCACTCACGCACTTCGCACTTCCGCACTCCCCGGCTCCGCCGGGGTCAGCTCCGGTTGACGATCCGCGTCAGCACGTCGCGGGCGTAGCCGCGGTCGAACTCCACGGTGTTCCTCCGCGCGTACACCTCCACCTTCGATGTGGAGGCCGACTCGCGCTCGATCTCCACGGTGACCTCCGTGTCTTCGCGGGTGCCCTTGAGCGAGCGCTCCGCGCCCTGGTCGCCGGAGCTCTGGCCGGTCTGGGTGATCCCCATGTCGCGGAAGACGGCCTCGGCGCGCCCGTACACCTGGTCCACGGGGCCCGCCACCGAGGACGACGCGCCCCGCTGGGTCCACGCGATGGCGCCCCCCGCGCCCGCGGCGGCGGCCGCGGCCAGGCAGGCGGGGGCGGACGTCGCCAGCACGGCGAGCAGGACCCACCGGAGCGACCGGACTGGACGGTTCATGAACGTGTCTCCTTTGTGGCTTTCCGATCTGGCTTTCCGACTTCTGGACCTCCCAAAATAGCCGAGCGGGTGAGGCGCCGCACGGAGCGTGCCCCACCCGCCCTGCTCCCTGCCCCGTCCGGACGCGCTTCAGCGGAAGCGGCGCAGTTCCGCGCGGTCGCGGCTCAGGGGGCGGACGGCGAGGTCCACCCGGTCGCCGCGCCGCAGCCGGCGGAAGCGGTCCTCGGTGCTGCGGTTCGCCTCGCGGGGGACGGTCACCCGCACCCGCTCGCCGCGGTCGCCGCGCACCTCGAAGCGCCAGCTGCGGAAGTCCACCGCCATGACGGTGCCGTACAGCCGGCCGGTGTCGCGCCAGGCGGCGCGGTCGCGCCGGTCGTCGCGGCGGCGGTCCCGGTCGTCGTCGCGGCCGCGGTCGTCGCGTCCCCAGCCGCCCCGGTCGCGGGCGCTCTCGGTGACGTAGATGTGGTCGGCGTACAGGTAGCGGCCGCGGTCGCGGCTCACCCGCATGGACACCTCGTCGCCGCGCTCCAGCGCCGACACGCCGTACCGCCGTCCCCGGTACTCCACCCGGGTGCGCCCGTCGTAGTACGCCGTCACGCCGCGCCCGTCGCGGCCGCGCACCTCGATCACCCGGTTGCGGGTGTCCACGCGCCTCACCTCGCCGCGCAGGTCGCTCCCGTACACCCCGCCGCCCGGATACACCACGTCGCCGAGGACCTCCTCCATCATCCCCGGCGCGCACCCGGCCCCCGCCACCAGGACCATCCCCAGGGCGAGCCGGACCATGCCGCGAACCATCGTCTTCATACGTCACTCCTTGCTGCTTGGAACCGCTTGGGAACGGCCATGCAGAAGGCAACGCCAGGGCCACGCGGAGCGCGCCCGCGCCGCGAAAGCCAACCCGTTTCGCGGCAACGGCTTGCCCGGAGGCGACAGACGGCGGCTCGCAGCGTGCCTGTCATCGGCCGGGGACGGAAACGGCAAGGGAACAGGGGACAGGTTACAGGGGACAGCCTGCGACTGCGACCCCCTCCCCCGGCCCCTCCCCGCACGGGGGAGGGGAGAACGACCACGGCACCCCTCACCCCCCGGCCCCCTCTCCCACAAGGGGAGAGGGGGAGCACGACAATGCCGAGGCGCGGG
>JBFMFL010000604.1:0-1659 GCA_040752145.1 Gemmatimonadota bacterium | reverse complement strand
GGCCCCCCCCCGCTTCATTCTGGTGCGCCGGGAGCGGCGCGGTGCAGAAAGGGGCGCCCGGACCCGGGCCGCCCGGCCCGGCTCAGGGCCGGAGGCGCACCCCCAGCTCGGCCCGCAGGTGCGGCACGCCCCCGCGGTCGCCGACGGGGTAGGCGGTGTAGGCGACGCCCGGCAACAGGAGCAGGCGCCGCCCCAGCCGCAGCGCCACCCCGGCGCCGCTCTCCAGCCCCAGCCCCGACTCGCCGTCGTCCAGGCCGTCGCCTCCGCCGGACGCCAGGTGCGTCTCCGCCTCGTGCAGGACCACGCCGCCGCGGAGCCAGAGCGGCACCCCGCCCACGGTGGGGGTGGTCAGCACGCCGACGTCGATGCCGGAGTCCACGCGGTCGGCATCCCCGGCGGAGCCCTCGACGGGGAACACCGTGCGGCTGAACCCGGCGTAGAGCGTGAGGCCGGGCCGGACGTCGTACCCCACGTCGAAGCCGAACCCCGTCCCCGCGTCCAGCCCCTCGCCGCGGCCGCCCACCGGCCGCGCGGCCAGCACCCGCCCGCCGACGGAGAGGTCCGACGCGCGGAGCTGGGCCGCCGCCGGCGCGGCGCACGCCAGCGCCGCGAGCCCCAGGAGCGGCACGGACCATCGGCTACTCCGCATCGCCCCCTCCGTCCAGGATCGTCTCCACCCACCTCTCCAGGTACTCCGTGCTCCCCGGCAGCAGCGGGATGGCCCCCACGCCCAGCCCGTCCAGCGAGCGCCACAGCCGGCTCGCGCCGAACGCGCCCGGCTCCGCCTCGCGGAAGGGAAAGAGCGCGGCCGCGCGGCCGACGATGCGCTCCGGGCCCGCGCCCGCCCCCGGCCGGACGATGGCGTCGCGGTACCGGTGCAGCACGTTGAGCGCGTCCTCCGGCGGCCCGGGCGAGCCGTAGCGCTCCACGTACTCCGGGTCGGCGGTGACGCGGTACTTGGCGTCCAGCACGACGCGCGCCGCCGCGCCGTCCGGGCGGCGCACCTCCAGCAGCAGGTCGGGCTGCTGGGGCACCAGCAGCGGCTCCCCGCCGAAGCGCGGGTTGTAGGTGAGCACGGCGCGCACGCCGCCCTCCAGGTCGAACGCCAGCGACTGCTCGCGCCCGCGGCGCAGCAGCACCCGCAGGCCCCGCTCCTCCACGGCCAGGAGCCGGCGCGCGGGGAGCGCGCCCCCGGACCGGGCGGCGAGGACGCGGGCCAGCGCCAGGAAGCACCAGTACTCGTACAGCAGCGCCAGGTCCTTGACGGCCAGCCGCACCGGGCCGCCCTCCAGGCTGAGCCCCAGCCGCAGCAGGAGGCAGGCGCGGTGCGCCTCGCGGTACCCCGGCGCCCCCGTGAGCTGCGGGGAGGCCGGGCCGGGCGGCGGGTCGCCCGCCGCGGCGGCGAGCGGCCCGGCGCGCAGCATCCGCGCGACCCGCCGCTCCAGCGCGTCCAGCTCCTCCAGCGAGCGGGCGCGCCGCGGGGTAGGCGGCAGCGCGCCCTCCTCGCGGCGCAGGGCGGCCAGGCGGCGGCGCACGCCCGCGAGCTGCGCGGCGAGCCAGCGGTGCTCGGGGGTGTCCAGCGTGGGGCGGGGGCGCCCGTCGGGGATGCGCTCGCGGACGGGGGCGCCCAGGTCGGCGCAGAGGGAGCGGCCGGCGCCC
>JBFMFL010000603.1:0-1665 GCA_040752145.1 Gemmatimonadota bacterium | reverse complement strand
GCACCGCGGCCCCCGCCGCCCAGGGGATCGCCTCGCGCACCGGCAGGCGCGGCCCGCCGCCCCGGTCGCCGCCGCCCCAGGCGCCCTGCCGCCCGCCGCCCGCGCCCTCGAACCACCGCCCCACGCGGCGGAACACCCCCACCTGCTTGTCCAGGTCGTAGCCGATCACCCACTTGTACCAGCGGTGCTGGAGCCCGTCCAGCCACAGGAACGCCGGCCGGCTCCAGCCGTCCCCGGGCTCCGTGGCGAGGGCACGGCTCCCCGGCGGCGTGGGGTCGAAGGGGACCCAGCCCAGCTCCGGGAACCACACCTCCACCCAGGAGTGCGCGTCGTTGCCGGTCACCACCAGGTAGCGGCCGAACGCGTTCCACTCCCCGCCCAGGAAGCCGGTGACGTTGCGCGCCGGGATCCCCTCCGCGCGCAGCAGCACCGCCATGGCGGTGGAGAAGTACTCGCAGTGCCCCGCCCGCCGCCGGAACAGGAAGGCGTCGAGCGTCGCCTCCCGGGCGTCGCGGGGGAGCTCCAGCGTGTAGCGGAACTCGTTGCGCAGCCAGCGCTCCACCGCGCGGGCCCGGTCGTAGCGGGTGGGCTCCCCGGCGGTGAGGGAGTCGGCAAGGCGGCGTACGCGCGGGGAGAGCGGCGGGAGCTGGAGGTACTGCGGCTCCCAGGCGGGCGACTCCTCGGGCGAGGCGCGCAGCAGGCGCTCCGGGGGGAGCGCGGCGGCGGAGACCGCGTCGTACGAGGGCGCGTCCGAGCCGAAGAAGCGCACGTCGCCCGAGGCGTCGCGCAGGGTGCGGACGGCGGAGCGCGGCCGCACGTGCAGCAGCGGGTGCAGCCCGAAGAGCACGCTCGCCCCCGGCGGGCCGCCGTACACGCGGTAGCTGCGCACGGGCCCGCCCCAGCGCTCCGCGTAGCGCCCGGGCGAGCCGGCCACGTACGCCTGCGCGCGGCTTCGCGACCAGCGCACCCCGTCGAACCGGTCGAAGGAGCGCCCGCGCCAGCGCAGCTCCGCCGGGTCGGGGACGCCCCCCTCCGGGAACTCCACCCGGAAGGCGACCTCCGGGTTGGGGGAGATGCGCGTCCCGTGCTCCCCCAGCGACACCTCGTCGCCGAAGCCGGCCATGACCTCGGCGGCGCCGGGGCGGCCCTGCACGTTCCAGCTCCGCGGCAGCCGCGGAAAGACCACGAACAGGGCGGCGCTGCACAGCACGGCGACGCCGGAGAGCGCCGCGGTGGCGCCCAGGAAGCCGCGCCCCACCCGCACGCCGGGGACGCGGAAGCGCTCCGACTCGCGGCGCAGGTGCCCGGTCATCAGCGCCAGCGTCGCCAGCGCCACGAAGGCCACGAACGCCGCGGCGAAGAGGAGCCCCGGCGAGTACGCCGTGGCCGCGATCATCAGCGCCAGGGACAGCGCGTACAGCCGCATGTCGTTGCGCGCGTCCAGCGGGCGCAGCGACTCCCCCACCAGCAGGAAGAGGAGCATCGCCAGCACGTCCGGCATGAAGTCGGCGCGCGCCACGAAGGCCACGTACCCCATCCGCGCGCACAGCAGCACCGCCCCCGCGCGCACCGCCCGCTCCACCCACGGCCCCGCCTCCGGCGGCGGCAGCCGATACAGCGAGATCACCAGCGCCAGGCTCGCCAGCGCGGTAACGGGGGACGGCC
>JBFMFL010000602.1:0-1669 GCA_040752145.1 Gemmatimonadota bacterium | reverse complement strand
CTGGGGGCCGTCCTCGCGCTGGGCCGCTTCCCCGGCGGCGACTGCGACCGCCTGGCCGGGCTCCTCTCGGACGCGGACCCGGCGGTGCGCGCCGCCGCGGCGGAAGGTGTGGCGCGCTGCCCCGCCCCGGAGGTGGGCCCGCGCATCGCCACGGCGCTGGAGACGGAGCAGGACGCCGGGGCGCGCGCCGCGCTGCTGGCCGCGCTGGGGGCGGTGGGCGGCCCGGAGGCCGCCGGGCGGCTGGCCCCGCTGGCGCGCTCCCCGGACCCGTCCGTGCGCTTCGCCGCGGTGCGCGCCCTGGGCGAGACCCGCACCCCCGGCGCCCTGGCCCCGCTGCTGGAGGCGCTGGCGGAGGGCGACGCCGACCTCCAGGCCGCCGCGCTGCGCGCCCTGGGCGAGCTGGGGGACGCCGGAGGGGCGGCGGCGGTGGAGGCGCGCCTGGACTCCGCCGACCGCGAGCTGCGCCGCGCCGCCGCGGAGGCGTTCCGCCGGGTGGCGCCCCCCGCGGCCGCGGAGCGCCTGGCCGGCGCCCTGCACGACGCGGACTGGCGCGTACGCCTGAGCGCGGTGCGCGCGCTGGCGCGCCTGGACGCCGGGGCGGCGGAAGGCGCTCTCCGCGACGCGCGCGACGCGGACCCCGACCCGCTGGTGCGCCGGGCCGCCGCCGAGGCGCTGGGGGAGGGATGACGCGTCCCGAGCTGACGCCGGAGGAGTTCCGGCTCTGGTCGGAGTGGCTGGCCGAGGAGTACGGCCTCCAGTTCGGGCCGGAGCGGCGCGACACGCTCCGCAACCGGCTGGAGCCGCGCCGCTCGGCGCTGGGGCTGGCCAGCTTCGAGGACCTGCTCTTCCGGGTCAAGTTCCACCCGGAGCGGGAGGCGGAGCGGGAGCGGCTGGTGACGCACCTGACCAACAACGAGAGCTACTTCTGCCGGGAGCGGGGGACGCTGGCGGCGCTGCGCGGCGAGGTGCTCCCCGCCCTGCGCGAGCGGCTGGGGCCCGCCGGGGAGCTGCGCATCCTGAGCGCCGCCTGCGCCGCCGGCGAGGAGGTGTACACCCTGGCCGCCGTGGCGCGCGAGAGCGGGCTGTTCGCCCCGGGGAGCGTGAAGATCACCGGGATCGACCTGGACCCCGCGGCCCTGGAGCGCGCCCGCGCCGGCGTGTACACCGAGCACGCCTTCCGCGGGACATCCCCGGAGTTCCGCGACCGCTGGTTCCTCCCCGCCGGCGAGGGCCGCTGGGAGGTCAGGCCCGAGCTGCGCCGGGGCGTGGACTTCCGCCGCGCCAACCTGGTGGACGGGGGATGGTGGCAGCCGCTGGCCCCGCAGCACGTGGCGCTCTGCCGCAACGTGCTCATCTACTTCGGCGACGACGCGCTGCGCCGCGCCGCCGGCGGCCTGCACTGCGTGCTCCCCCCGGGCGGCTACCTGTTCCTGGGCCACGCCGAGACGCTGCGCCGCGTCCCCACGCCGCTGCGCGTGGAGCGCCGGCCGGGGGCGATCTTCTACCGCAGGTCCGAGGAGGAAGGGTGAGAACGGCAGGGAACAGGGAACAGGGAACAGGGAACAGCCTGCAACTGCGGCCCTCACCCGGCGGCCTTAGAGCCGCCACCCTCTCCCGATTCTGGGAGAGGGGACAACTGCGGGTGCCGGTGCAGTTCTCCCCCTTTCCC
>JBFMFL010000601.1:0-1671 GCA_040752145.1 Gemmatimonadota bacterium | reverse complement strand
GCGCGGGGCCGCCGGCCGGGGGCCCTGCCCGCCGCCGCGCCCCACCGCCGCGGCCCCCACGACCAGGCAGAGCGGCGCCATGCGCCTGAGCGATCCCCACATCTGCCTTCTCCTGGCGAGAGTCTAGTTGCGTCCCCCGCGGGGGAGGCCCCGCAGCCGGGGCCCCACCTCGGCCCGCGAGCGGACCCCGAGCTTGCTCATGATCCGCTCGGTGTGGTGCCGGGCCGTGTGCGGGCTGATGCAGAGCGCCGCCGCGACCCCCGCGTTGGAGCGCCCCTCCGCCAGGAGCCTCGCCACGTCCACCTCCTTGGGCGTCAGCCCCAGCAGCCGGCGGAGCGTCTCGTCGGCCGGGATCCCCGGGTCCACGGGCTGCACCGTCATCAGCACCAGCCTTCCCAGGCCGTAGCGCTCCAGCTCCACGCACCACCCCCAGAGAAGACAGGGACCCGCGGCCGTCTGATACTCGAGGGTGGTGGGAGCCGCGCCCGGCGCGTCGCTCCAGGGCCGGGGGAGCTCCGCGATGGAGCGGGCGTAGGAGCCGAGCGCCTCCTCCAGGTAGCGCCCCTCGGGGACCTTGCGGAGCAGCTCCGAGAGCCACCGGTTCACCCGGACGGTGTTCCCCGCGGTGGTCATCAGCGCCTGGTGCTGGGGGAGCAGGTCCAGGGTCTCGAACAGGGTGGACGGGTCCCGGTACCCGTCCTGCGGGGGGATGGGCTGTGGCTGGGGCATCGTGCTGCGCGTTCGGGGTGGGAACAGGGCGGCCCTTGTGGTTGCCGCTCGAACGCGTACAATGCGGGACGGGTCTCTACCTGTTCCCGCCGTAACCATCAACCTCCCTGTCAACCAGTGTCGTTCACCGTCCGCACCCTCGGTGGAGCACAGGTGGAAGGTCCCGCGGGGCCCCTCGCCGGGCGGGCCGCGCACCGGCGCCGCCTCGCGCTGCTCGCCCTGCTCGCCTCCTCCCGAACGGGCTCGCTCACCCGCGAGAAGATCGTCGGCTACCTGTGGCCGGAGACCGCGTCCGGGCCGGCCCGCCACAACCTCTCCGTCGCCAAGAGCGAGCTGCGGAAGGAGCTGGGGGAGCGCGCCTTCGTGTCCACCGGCGACGAGCTCGCCCTCGACCCGGCCGTGGTCGGCTCGGACGTCGCCGAGTTCGAAGCGGCCCTCCGCGCAGGCGACGACGCAGGGGCGGTGGAGCTGTACCGGGGACCCTTCCTGGACGGCTTCTACGTGGACGACGCGCCGGCGTTCGAGCAGTGGATGCACGCGGAGCGCGACCGGCTGGCGCTGGAGTACGCCGCGGCCCTGGAGCGCCTGGCCGAGCGTGCCGAAGCCGCGGGCGACGCTGACGAGGCGGCCCGCTGGTGGCGGCAGGCGGCGGCCCACGACCCGTGCGGCTCGCGCGCGGCGCTCCGGCTGATGCGCGCCCTGGACGCCGCCGGCGACCGGGCCGCGGCCATCCGCGCCTTCGCCGCGCACGCCGCGGCGCTCCGCGAGGAGCTGGAGATGGAGCCCGAGCCGGAGGTCGCGGCGCTGGCCGCGCGGCTGCGGACGGCCCCGCGCCCCGCGCCGCCGGCCCCGGCCGGCGAGCCGGCGGGGGAGCCGGTGGTCCCGCCAGCCCCCGTGGACGTGCCGGCGCCGGAGACCGTGCGCCGGGAGCCCGCCCTCCCC
>JBFMFL010000600.1:0-1692 GCA_040752145.1 Gemmatimonadota bacterium | reverse complement strand
AGCAGGGGAGGGGAGAACTGCCTGCCCTACCTTGATATCCAGCCGTTGCCCCCTCTCCCAGGATTGGGAGAGGGTGGCGAGCCTCAAGCGAGCCGGGTGAGGGCCGTTACGCCTCCGGGTCCGGGTTCCACCAGCACGGGCCCTTGTCGCGGCGGGCGTCGGCGGCGCGGCGGCGCACGTCGGCCATCTCCTCCGGGGTGAGCGGCGCAAAGGCGCGGGCGGCGGCGAAGGCCTGGTCCTGCTCGTTGGGGAAGCTGAGCCCCAGGAGCGCCACGTCGGGGTCCAGCGTCAGCGTGTAGCGGACGCACTCGGCCGGGTCCAGCCGGGGGAGCGTCGCCGCCACCGCGTCCGAGCCGCCCGAGGAGACCTTGCCGCGGGGGCGCGCCAGCGGCTGGTTGTAGCCCGCCGTGTCCCCCACCAGCTTCCCCGCCCCGAAGGTCTTGAAGCACACCGTCCCCACCCCGCTCCGCCGGGCCGCCGGCAGCACCTCCTCCACGTAGCGCGCGTCCACGAACGGTCCCAGCGGGAACATCGCCACGTCGCACACTCCCTCCGCGATCGCGGCCAGCAGCACGTCCGGGTGGTGCGAGGCGATGCCGCGGAAGCGCGCCTTCCCCGCCCGCACGCACTCCCCCAGCTGGTCGAAGCCGGCGCCCGGCTCCCGCAGCGCCCGGTAGGTCGCCATGTCCGACAGGTCGTGGAACACGTACGCGTCCACCCGGTCCGTCCCCAGCCGCCGCAGCAACGCCTCCAGCTGCGGCTCCACCGGGTCCGCGAGGTCGTCGATCTTGTCGATCAGGAACACGCCGTCCCGCCGCCCGCGCAGCGCCCGCCCCAGGATCTCCTCCGAGTAGCCGTCCTCGTAGCCCGGCGCCGTGTCGACCACGTTGAGCCCGGCGTCCAGCGCGCGCCGCACCGTCGCCACGCACTCCTCCATCGGCACGCTGCGGTCGGCCAGGTCGCCGATGCCGAGCACGCTGGCCCGGAAGCCGGTGCGCCCCAGCTCGCGGCGGGGGGTGAAGAGGGGTGTCGGATCGTCCATGCGTCTCTCGTGCTGGGTGGCGGCGGAATCGTCAGCGGGCCCGGGTCCCCGCTGCAAATGTCTCACCGCGCGAGAACCGGGCGAAACGATCGGCATGCAGTGCTCCCCCTCTCCCGCTGGCGGGGGAGGGGGGAGGGGGCCCGCCGTCGCGTGAGGGATTTCGGCCCGAAGGGGCGAGACCGCGCGGCAGTTTGCGCGGGCTCGACTCCGTTACGCACGGCCGTATCGTGCGTTACGGAGCCGAAGCCCGACCCGAGCGCCAGCGAGGGGCACGCCCGAACCCTGCCGTCGAGAAGCAGCTTCAGCCGGACCCGACCCTCACAGCGGCCCCGGACACCCCCAGATGTCCAGCGTCTCGCACTGCGCCGTCCCGCCGCGCCGGGTCGCCGCGCACAGCTCGTCGGCGTCGTCCAGGTCGGCGCGGGCGGCGGCGGCCATGGCGGCCGCCCCCGGGTGCCGCAGCCGGTAGTAGCTCTCGGCCGCCCACGCGTGCTGCACGGCCGCGGCCACGTACGCGTCGCGCACGCAGGCGATGGGCACCGGCGGCGGCACCCCGCCGTCGGTGTGGGCGTCGCGGGAGGTGCGCCACTCGGCGGCGTGGTCCAGCAGGTGGCGCACCTCCCGCAGGTGCGCCCCCCGGTACGCCGCCG
>JBFMFL010000060.1:23500-29382 GCA_040752145.1 Gemmatimonadota bacterium | reverse complement strand
TGGGAGAGGGGGCCGGGGGGTGAGGGCTGCCGTGTCGTTCTCCCCCTCCCCCCTTGCGGGGGAGGGGGCCGGGGGGAGGGGGGTCCCGTCGCACACGACGATCTCGCCCGCGAACTCCGGCAGCCCCGCCGCGGTCCGCGCCTGCGCCAGGACCACGCGGACCCCGGCGTCCTCCAGCACCCAGGCGATCCGCTCCGCCGGGTGCGAGGGGTCCAGCGGCACGTACGCGGCCCCGGCGAGGAGGGTGCCCAGCACGGCGGCCACCATCTCCGCCGAGCGCTCCATGCAGATCCCCACCCGCGACTCGGGGCCCACGCCCCGATGCCGCAGCGCCCCGGCGAGGCGCCCGGCGCGGCGGTGCAGCTCCGCGTAGGTAAGCCGCTCGGCGCCGCACTGCACGGCGACGGCGTCCGGGGTGCGCCGGGCCTGCGCGGCGAAGAGCTCGTGCGCGGCGGCGGGGGGGTAGGCGCGGCCGGTGCGGTTCCAATCCTCCAGCAGGCGGCGGCGCTCGGCGGGGGGCAGCAGGGGGACGCGGGAGAGGGGGAGCGCGGGGTCGTCCGCGGCGGCGTGCAGCAGCACGCGCAGGTGCTCCAGCATCCGCTCGGCGGTGGAGCGGTCGAACAGGTCGGCGGCGTACTCCAGGTAGCCGGAGACGGCGCCGCCCTCCTCCTGCAGCATCAGCGACAGGTCGAACTTGGCCGTCTCGCAGACCGCCTCCAGGGGGACTGCCCGCACCCCGCCCAGCCGGAACGGCCGGGGGAGGCCCTGGAGCGAGAACATCACCTGGAAGACCGGGGCGTGGCTGAGGCTGCGCTCCACGCGAAGCTCGCCCACCAGCTTCTCGAAGGGGAGCTCCTGGTGGTCGTGCGCCCCCAGCAGCATCTCCCTCACCCGCGCCACCAGCTCCGCGAAGGCGGGGTCGCCGTCCAGCCGGGTGCGCAGCGCCAGCGTGTTGACGAACAGGCCGACCACCCCTTCCGTCTCGCGGCGCGTGCGCCCGGCGACGGGGGTGCCCACCACCACGTCCTCCGTCCCCGCGTAGCGCGCCAGCAGAAGCTGGAAGCCGGTCAGTAGCACGGTGAAGAGGGTGGACTCCGTGTCCCGGGCCAGCGCGCGCAGCCCGTGCGTCGCCGCCGCGTCCAGCGCGAAGGGCACGGCCGAGCCCCGGAAGCTCTGCGCCGCGGGGCGCGGCCGGTCCGTGGGCAGCTCCAGCGTCGCGGGGGCGCCGGCCAGCCGCTCCCTCCAGAAGTCCACCAGCCGCTCCAGCGGCGGCCCGGCCAGCCGCTCGCGCTGCCAGAGCGCCCAGTCGGCGTACTGGATCGGCGGCTCCGGGAGCGGCGAGGGGAGCCCGGCGGCGAACGCCCCGTACAGCGCCTCCAGCTCGCGGACCAGCACCTCCATGGACCAGCCGTCGGCGACGGCGTGGTGAACGCACAGCAGGAGCACGTGCTCCTCCGGGCCGCAGCGCAGCAGGCGGGCGCGGAAGAGCGGCCCCGCCTCCAGGTCGAAGGGGCGGAGCGCGTCCTCCCGCGCCCGCCGCCGCACCTCCGCGCCGCGCTCCGCCGGGTCCAGCGCGGACAGGTCGTCCGCCGGCAGGCGCCAGTCACCCGGCGGCGCGTCCGCCTGCGCCGCCTCGCCGTCCTCCGCGGTGAAGACCGTGCGCAGCGCCTCGTGCCGGCGGACGACCTCGCCCAGCGCGCGCTGCAGGGCACCCGCGTCCAGCGCCCCGTGCAGCCGGTAGGCCACGGGCATGTTGTAGAGCGGGCTCGCCGGGTCGAAGCGGTGGAGGAACCAGAGCCGCTGCTGCGCGAAGGAGAGCGGGAAGCGCGCGGCGCGCGCCGCCCTGCGCTGCAGCAGCTGCGCGAGGAGGCGGCGCTTCTCCTCCGCGCCGGGGGGGGCGCTCACCGGCTCACCCGCCGTCGCCGGCGAGCCCGGCCAGCAGCCGCTCCACCTCCTCCTCCGAGAGCTCGTCCAGCCCCGCCAGCAGCTGCTCCGCCGTGTCCCGCCCGATGATCGCCGGCTCCTCCCCGCCCTCGCTCGCCGCGACGGCCACGGCCAGCTCCGCCACGGTGGAGGCCTGCACCAGCGTGCGGAAGGTGATCTCGCGGCCCAGCGACTCGCGGACGCGGGAGATGAGCTGCGTCGCGGTGAGCGAGTGGCCGCCCAGGTCGAAGAAGCTGTCGTGCACGCCGACGCGCTCCGCGCCCAGCACCTCGCGCCACAGGTCGCAGAGCCGCGCCTCCGTCTCGTCGCGCGGCGCCACGTACTCGCGGGCGGCCGAGCCCCACTGCGGCTCCGGGAGCGCGGCGCGGTCCACCTTGCCGTTGGGGGTCAGGGGAAGCGTCTCCAGCGCCACGAACGCCGCCGGCACCATGTGCTCCGGCAGCCGCTCGCGCACCGCTCCGCGCAGCCGCGCCGCGTCCGCCGCGCCCTCCCCCACCAGGTAGGCGGCCAGGCGCTGGGCGGCGCCCTCGCCGCGCACCACCACCACCGCCTCGCGCACCCCCTCCTGCGCCAGCAGCGCGGCCTCGATCTCCCCCAGCTCCACGCGGAAGCCGCGCACCTTGACCTGGTGGTCGGTGCGCCCCAGGAACTCCAGCTCGCCGCCCGGGAGCCAGCGGACCTGGTCGCCGGTGCGGTACACCCGCGCGCCCGGCCGGAACGGGTCGGGGAGGAACCGCTCGGCGCTCAGCTCCGGGCGGCCCAGGTAGCCGCGCGTCACCCCGGTGCCGCCCACGTACAGCTCCCCCGGCACCCCCACCGGCACTGGCTCCAGCTGCTCGTCCAGCACGTACACCCGCGCGCCCGGCACCGGCCGCCCGATGGGGAGGCGCCCCTCGGGCATCCGCGCCGTTTCCGCCGCCGCCGCCCGGCGGAAGGTGGTGCAGACCGTGGCCTCGGTGGGGCCGTACGGACCCACGAAGTCCGCGCGCCCCCCCGTCCTCTCCGCCCAGCGCCGCAGCTGCTCCGCCTGCACGCTCTCGCCGCCGGCCAGCACCAGGCGGAGGTCGGGGAGGACCGGGCCCGCGGGCGCCTCCTCCAGCGCGTCCAGCCAGTGCTTCCAGAGCGCCGCGGGCATGTCCACCACGGTGATCCGGTGCTCCTCGCAGAAGCGCAGCAGCTCCCCGCCGCCCAGCGCCGCCCGCTCGCGGGGGAGGACCAGCGTCCCCCCGCCCAGCAGGGTGGAGAAGATGGTCCCCACGGAGGCATCGAAGCTCAGGGAGACCATGAGGAGGAGGCGGTCCCCCGGGCCCAGCCCGAAGCTCTCGCGGAAGGAGAGCGCGAGGCCGACCACGCCCCGCTGCGGCACCAGCACGCCCTTGGGCCGGCCGGTGGACCCCGAGGTGTAGATCAGGTAGGCGAGGTTGTCGTCCGAGCCCTGACCCGAAAGGGGCTGTGCGCTCTCGCGCTCGGGCCCGTCCCCCGCCCCGTCCAGGCACAGCACGGGGACGGCCGTCTCCGGGAGCACCGCCAGGTGCTCCGTCCGGGTCACCAGCGCGACGGCGCCGCTGTCCTCCACCATGTACGCCAGCCGCTCCCGCGGGTACGCCGGGTCCAGGGGGAGGTAGGCGCCCCCCGCCTTGAGGGCCGCGACCATGGCGACCACGGCGTCCGTGGTGCCGTCCAGGCAGATCCCCACCAGCCGCTCGGGCCCCGCGCCGATCCGCCGCAGCGCGCGCGCCAGCCGGTTCGCCCGCTCCTCCAGCTCGGCGTAGCGGAGCCGCTCGCCGCCGCACTCCACCGCGACCGCGTCCGGGGTCCGCGCCGCCTGCTCCGCCAGCAGCTCCTGGAGCGTCCGCCCGGCGGCGTCGTCCGCCTCCCGGCCGCTCCACTCCTCCACCAGCCGCCGCCGCTCCTCCGGGCCCACCCGGGGGAGCGCGGCGAGCGGCCGCTCCGGGTCGGCGGCGATCCCCCGCAGGAAGGCCCCGAGCTGCGCCGCCAGCCCCTCCACCTCCGCGGGGGCGAGGGCCCGCGGGTCGTGGATCCAGCGCACCCCGGCGGGCTCCGCCGCGAGGACCAGCCGGAGCGGCCCGGCCTCGGCCTCGCCCCCCGCGCCCTCCCAGGCGATGGAGAGCGGCCACCGCCCGCCGGGGAGCCGCGCCTCCAGCTCGCGCAGCTCGGGGTGGCGGAGCGGGAGGTCGCGCGCGAAGGTCCCGCGCCGGTCCAGCTCCCGCAGCCCGGCGCGGAGCGAGTCGAGCGCCTCCGCGAAGCTCTCCCCCGGACGCAGCTCGAAGCGCAGCGGGACGACCTCCGCGAAGAGGTGGGGGACGCCCCTGGCCGCGGCGGGGAGCGCGCGCTCCAGGCCGACGTCGAAGCGGACCGCGCCGGCGATCCGGCCCAGGAAGCAGCCGCACGCCGCCGTCAGCCAGGGAAACCGCTCCGCCGGGTCGAGGGACGCGAGGAGATCGCGCACCTCCCCGGCGAGCGGCGTGTCGACGGCCCCTCCCGGCAGGGGCCCCGGCCCCGCGGCGCCCTGCCCCAGGGCGAGCGGGTCGGCGTCGGCCAGGCGGCGAACCCAGAAGCGCTCGTGGCGGCAGAGCTCCCCGTACGCGGCGTCCAGGCGCGCGGCCTCCGCGGGGTCCAGCGACGGGAGCCGGACGCCCGCCGCCAGGCCGGAGCGCGCGGCGAGCTCCGCGACCCGCACCGGGCGCCCGTCGGGCGCGCGGAAGCCCCCCACCCGCACCGCGGAGCCGGCGGTCGCCACCAGCATCTCGTCGTCGGCGAGCGCGACGACGGTCCCCGGGGGCGCGGCGGACCCCGCCATCGCCTCCGCCGGCTCCGCGCGGGACACGAGGAACGGCACGCCGCCGATCCAGGCCCTGGGGAGGCCGAGCGGGTTGGTGTAGCCGCCGAAGTCCAGGGCGCGGACCAGCGCGCCGATCTCCTCCGCCGGGCGGGACCAGTCCACGGTACACGCGGCCGCCGGCCGCGCGTGCAGCCCGAAGTAGCTCCGCCGCGCCGGGTCCTGCGGGCGGGGGACGCAGCGCTCCTCCGCGAGCTCGTCCACCAGCTCCTCGAACGACTCCAGGGCGGCGTCGTAGCACTTGGCGTTCAGGGCCAGCGCGGTGTCGCGCGGCTCCACCTCCACCAGGCGCTGCTTGAGCACGTCGCCCGCGTCCACCTCGTCGGCGATCAGGTGCCAGGTGACGCCGTGGACCCGCTCGCCGTGCAGGATCGCCCAGGAGGTGGCGTGTACGCCGGCGTAGCGGGGGAGCGGGGAGTCGTGGAAGTTGATCGCCGCGCGGGCCGCCGCCCCGTACACGTCCGCGGGGAGGACGCGCCGGTTGACGATGCTGAAGAGGTAGTCGCAGGGGGCGGAGCGGAAAAAGGCGCCGAGGTCGCCGCCCGGGGGAGCGTGGGGGATGCCGTTCTGCGCCGCCCATTCGGCGGGCGCACCGCCCGGCGAGGCGACGCCGCGGACCCGGTGGCCCCGGCGGAGGAGGGCGTCCCCGCAGCGGACGAGGAGGGAGCCTTCCCCGACGAGGAAGGCGTCGAAGCGCTTCGGCTGGATCATGAGCAGCAGGTGGGACCGCGCACGGGGCGCGTGAGGGTGGACTGAAATGATCGTCCCGCACCACCCGCTGGCAGGAGGCGGAGTGGTGGACTTCGTGTCCGGTGTAGACCCCGCATAATCCGCCACGTCCTCCAAAACCGGAACTAGGTTATCCGGAATTCCCGAACGGCGCAAGGTGCCGCCGGGTGCCTCAGTACTCAGGAAATCGCGCCGCCGCCGGAGCCGGAAAATGCCTCAGTGCTGCGACGTCCGGCGCGCCGCCGCCGGCCTCTCCCGGTGCAGCCGCAAACGCAAGCGAGACCCGGCGGCAGCAGCCGCCCGGGCTCGCCCGTCCCCCCGCCCCCGACCCCCGGACCCCGGCCCCCAG
>JBFMFL010000060.1:0-23490 GCA_040752145.1 Gemmatimonadota bacterium | reverse complement strand
CGGGGCCCCCCCAAACCCACTGGGAGCCCGGGGGGCTGGGGCCGCGGGGTCTCGCCCGTCCCCCGTCCCCTGTCCCCTGTCCCCTGTCCCCTGTCCCCTGTCCCCCGTCCCCTATTCGGTCCGCAGCGCCGTCATCGGGTCGGTGCGGGCGGCGCGGCGGGCGGGGAGCCAGCTCGCCAGCAGCGCGACGGCGCAGAGCGCCAGGGGAACCGCGGCGAAGGTCAGCGGGTCGGTGGGGCTCACCCCGAACAGCAGGCTCTCCAGCAGGCGCGTCACGACCAGCGCCACGATCAGGCCGGCGGCGATCCCCAGCGCCACCAGCGCCATCCCCTGCCGCAGCACCATGCGCAGCACGTCGCCGGTGTGGGCGCCCAGCGCCAGCCGCACCCCGATCTCGTGCCTGCGCTGCCCCACGTGGAAGGCCAGCAGCCCGTAGACCCCCACCGCCGCGAGCACCAGCCCCAGCACCCCGAAGGCCCCCACCAGGACCGCCGCCAGCCGCTGCGGGAAGAGCGACAGCCCGATGGACGCCGGGAGCGGCATCGCCTCCCGCAGCGGCACGTTGGGATCCAGCTCCGCCACCGCGCGCCGGAGCGCCGCCAGGGCGGCCGCCGGCTCCCCGCGCGAGCGCACCAGCACCGTCGCCCGCCCGACCGGCTCCTGGCCCATGGGGAGGTACAGAAAGGCCAGCGGCTCCTCCCCCATCTGCTCGTACGTGCCGTCGCGCGCCACCCCCACCACCTCGCGGTCCAGGCCGCGCACCCGCAGGCGCTTCCCCACCGGGTTCTCCCCCGGCCACATGCGCCGCGCCATGCGCTCGTTCACCACCACCACCGGCGGCGAGCCCGCGCGGTCGGTCGCGGCGAAGCCGCGCCCCGCCACCAGCGGGATGCGCAGGGTGGAGAAGTACCCCTCGTCCACGTTGGCGTAGTGCTCGTCGCGCGACAGGCCGCCGTCGGAGGAGCCGCCGGGGGGATCGACCTCCACCGTCAGCACGTTCCCGCTCAGCGGCGCGAACTGCGCCATCCCCACCGACACCGTTCCCGGGAGCCCCGCCAGCCGCTCCGCCAGCCGGCGCTGGAAGGCCGCGGCGCGCGGCCCGTCGTAGCCGTGCGCGCGGAGGTCCAGGCCCGCCGCCACCACCCCGTCCGGCTCGAAGCCCAGGTCCGCGGCCAGGGCGCCGCGGAGCGCCTGCACGAAGAGCCCCGCCGTCACCAGCAGCAGGAGCGACATGGCCAGCTGCGCCACCACGAACGCGCTGCGCATCCGGGTGCGCCCCGCCCCCCGTCCGCCGCTCCCCTCCCGCAGCGCGGAGACCAGGTCCGGGTTCGACGCCCGCAGCGCGGGCGCCAGCCCGAAGGCCACCCCCGTCCCCAGCGCCAGGAGGAGCGCGAAGCCGAGCACCCGCGCGTCCGGCCCCAGGTCCAGCGCCACCCGCACCGGGAGCGGCGGCTGGAAGGCGGAGACCGCCCTCCCCAGCACGAGCGCGAGCAGCAGCCCGCCCGTGCCCCCCAGCACGAACAGGAGGAGGCTCTCGGTGAGGAGCTGCCGCACCAGCCGCCCCCGCCCGGCCCCCACCGCCAGCCGGATCGCCACCTCGCGGCGCCGCACCGTGGCCCGCGCGAGCAGCATCCCCGCCACGTTGGTCCCCGCGATCAGCAGCACCAGCCCCGCAGTCGCCAGCAGCATCGCCATGAACCCGGTCACCATCCCGCGCGTGTCCGCCGGCAGCCCCGCGAGCCGCTCCAGCCGGACCGCTTCCGCGCGGGTGGTCGGGTCGCCCGCCGCCGCCGGCTCGCTCCGGCGCGCCGCCACGCTCAGCGCCGCCTCCGCCCGCTCGGGCGTCACCCCCGGCTTCAGGCGGCCGAAGAGCATCAGCCCGAGCTCCGCCCTGGGGGCCGCGGGGTCGGCCGCGGGGTTGAGCCGCTCGTACAGCCCGACGGGGAGCCACACGTCCGTCTGCACCCCCACGAACGTCCCCCCGAAGCCGCGGGGAGCCACCCCGACCACCGTGGTGGGGTAGCCGTTCAGGTGTACGGTCCTCCCCACCACTCCCGGGTCCGCTCCGAACCGCGTCCGCCAGAGGTGGTCGCCGAGGACCGCCACCGCCGCGGGCGCCCCGGGGCGGTCCTCGTCCGCGGTGATGGCGCGTCCCAGCGCGGAGCGGACCCCCAGCACCTCGAAGTAGTTGCCGGACACGTAGCTGGCGAGCACCGCGTCCGGGTTGTCCCCGGCCCGGAGCGCCACGTCGTTCATCCCCTGCGCCGCGAGGCCCGAGAGCACCTGCCCCGAAGCTTCGCGGTACTCCAGGTAGCGCGGGAGAACGAACTCGCTGCCGCTCACCGACAGCCCCCCGGGGCCGGTCCTGCGGACCTCCTCCATGGCCACCAGCCGGTCCGGGTCCTCCACCGGGAGGGGGCGGAGGAGCACGGCGTTGACCAGCGTGAAGATGGTGACCGTGGCCCCGATGCCCAGCGCGATGGTCAGGATGGCGGTGGCGGCGAACACCGGGCTCTTGAGCAGCGTCCGCGCGCCGTAGCGGACGTCCTGCAGCACTCCCTCCATCACGCCTCCTCCGGCCCGTGCGGCTCCGGCGGGCGGAGCGCGTGGACGGCCGGGCCCGCGCCGGCGTACGGCGGGCGCGGGCGCTTGCGGGGGCGGTTGCGCGAAACGGCCACGGGGGTGCTCCTGTCTTGCGGTTGGAGGGAGGCGTCGTCTGCGTGCGGGGCGCGTGGACCGGCTAGACCAGGACCTCGTCTCCCACGAAGCGGCTGAGCAGGACGCGCACGGAGCGGGGCGGCGTGTACGGCCGGCGCGCGTGCGCGAAGGCGATGTTGTCCACCAGGACCACGTCCTCGGGCTCGTAGTCGAAGCAGATGGACGCGTCCACCGCCGCCTGCAGCACCTCCTCGACCACCTCGTCGGGGATCGGGGAGCCGTCGCCGTAGGTCACCGACCGCGGGAACTCCCCGTCGCACAGGCTCAGCAGGTCTTCCCGCGTCTCCTCGTCCAGGACGGCGGGGTGGTGCAGGAGGATCTGGTTGAAGAACAGCTTCTCGCCGCTCACCGGGTGGTTCACGACGGCGGGGCGGTTGGTCTCGATGCGCAGGCCGTCGTCGTCGCGCCAGAACCACTGCGTGCCGTTCTCCCGGCACTGCCGCTCCACCGACTCGGGGTCCGTGGTCGCGAAGAAGCGCTGCCACGGCACGTCCAGGCCGGGGATGAAGTTGCGGATGTAGCGCAGGCCGCGCGCCGCGAACTCGTCCCGGAGCGCGGCCGGCAGCCGCTGGAGCATCCGGTCGCAGGGGAGGATCGGCGTCTCGCCGTCGCGGGCCGCGGGGACCTGGCAGTAGAAGCAGATGCGCTCGGGCCAGGTGGGCGTGTGCGACGCCTCGTTGTGGTACAGGATGGCGCGGTCGGCCGGGTACGGCGTGGCCTCCTGCACGAAGTTGGTGTTCTGCACCTTGTGCGAGAGGTCGCCGTACTCGGTGTTCAGGTTGGGGACGAGCGTCATGATGGCCTGCTCGAACCGGGCGGGCGATCCCACCGAGAAGCCGCGGAAGAGCATCAGGGGGTGGGACGAGGACCGCTCCAGCACGGCCTCGGCGTTCTGCGCGAGCCATTCCACCAGGTCCTGCCCCGGCGCGGAGGGGCGCAGCACCTGGATGAGGCTGTCTTCCTCGGGATTCACCTTCCGCACCCCGTCCAGCGCCAGCAGGTCTTCTCTCATCGTTCCGTTCACGGTTTGAGGGTGGGCTCGGCAGGCGCCCCGCCACGCCACGGGCGACACTCGGTGTCCGAACTTAAGTGGTTCCAAGATGTGCGAGACCGGGCGCGCGGGCAAGCGACCCCGGCCCCGGTCCCGCGGCGGCCGGCCCCTATCCGAGCACCCGCTCCACCTCGCGGGCGAGCGCCTGCACCTGCGGCTCGCGGACGACGGTGTAGTGGGTCCCCGGGACGGTGCGGACCTCCAGCCCGCCCCGGACGACGCGGTCCCAGCCGGCGCTCTTCTTCTCGAGGAGCCGCTCGGCCAGCCTGCGCTCGCCGGCGCGCAGCAGGGTGGCGCCCCCGCCGTAGCTCTCCGGGCGGTAGTCGTACAGCGCCCTGGCGTTGATGCGGAAGATGCCGTACAGGTGCTGCACGCGCCCCATGTCCAGGTCGTCGGGGAGCAGCCCCGCGGAGCGGGCGCCGTCCAGCACCGCCGCCAGGTACGCCACCTCGCCCGCGTCGCGCCAGTCGGTGCCCGCCGAGGGCAGCAGTTCGGCCGGGAGCCCGAGGTCCTGCGCGAACATCTGCACCAGCAGGATCTCGTTGCGCGGCATGCCCTTTTCCGGGTCGCGCAGCCAGGGGACCTGGGAGTCCACGAGCACCAGCCTTTCCACGGTCTCACCGGCGGCCTCCAGCTGCCGCGCCATCTCGAACGCGACCACGCCGCCCATGGACCACCCGCCCAGCCGGTACGGCCCGGACGGCCGCGCCTCCCGGACCTCCACCAGGTAGTCGCGGGCCATCTCCTCGACCGTCCAGTTGGGTTTCTCGCCCCGCTCGGTGCCGCGCGCCCGCAGGCCGTACACCGGCTGCTCCGCGTGCAGGTGCCCGGCGAGCGCGGCGTAGGCCATCACGGTCCCGCCCACCGGGTGCACCAGGAAGAGCGGGGCGCGGCTTCCGCCGGGGCGCACGGGCACGAGCAGCGGCACCGCGCCTCCGCCGCCGCGGCGCACCTCGTCCGCCAGCAGCTCGACCGTGGGGGCCCGGAAGAGCACGGCCACCGGGAGGCGCACGGAGGTGGCCTTCTCCAGCCGGGACACGAGCTGCACCGCGAGCAGCGAGTGCCCGCCCAGCTCGAAGAAGCCGTCCCGCACCCCCACCTCGGGGACGCCCAGGACCTCGCAGAAGATCCCGCCGATGGTCGCCTCCAGCGCGTCGCGGGGGGCCACGCGCTCCCCCGCCCCCGCCGGGGCCTCGGGCGCGGGGAGCGCCCGCCGGTCCAGCTTGCCGCTGCGGGTGGCCGGGAGCGCCTCCAGCGCCACGAACGCGGAGGGGATCATGTGCTCCGGCAGGCTCGCCCCCAGGTGCGCCCGCAGCTCCGCCACCCCGGGGGCCGCCTCGCGCGGGACCAGGTACGCCACCAGCCGGCGGTCCCCCGGCACGTCCTCGCGCGCCAGCACGGCGGCGGCCCGCACCCCCGGGTGCGCCAGCAGCGCGGCCTCGACCTCCCCCGGCTCGATGCGGAAGCCGCGCACCTTGACCTGCTCGTCCGTGCGGCCCAGGTACTCCAGCGTCCCGTCCGCCAGCCAGCGCACCACGTCGCCCGTGCGGTACAGCCGCGCACCCGGCTCGCCCCCGAACGGGTCGGGTAGGAACTTCTCGGCCGTCAATCCCGGCCGTCCCAGGTAGCCGCGCGCCAGCTGCGCGCCCCCCAGGTACAGCTCCCCGGCGACCCCGGCCGGCACGGGCCCGCCCCGCCGGTCCAGCACCAGGGCGCGGACGCCGTCCACCGGACGGCCGATCGGCACCGTGGCCGCCTCCGCGGGCACTTCGTACAGGTGCGCGGTGGCGTCGATGCAGACCTCCGTGGGGCCGTACAGGTTCACCACCTCGCACCCGAGCACGGCCCGGGCGCGCTCCGCCAGCTCCGCGGCCAGGGCCTCGCCCCCGCAGAACAGGCGGCGCAGCCCGGCGCCGCCCTGCATCGCGCCCTCCTCCAGCAGGGTCCGCAGCAGCGACGGGACCACCTGGAGCACGGTGATCCGCTGCGACGCCACGGCGCGGGCCAGCTCGGCCGGGTCGCGGTGCGCCTCCGGACGGGCGAGCACCAGCGTGGCCCCGGCCAGCAGCGGGGCCCAGAACTCCCACACCGAAGCGTCGAAGCTCAGCGGCGTCTTCTGCAGCACGCGGTCGCCGGCGCCCAGCGGGAAGGCGCGCTGCATCCACGCCATGTGGTTGGCCAGCGCCCCGTGCGGGACGGCCACGGCCTTGGGCCGGCCGGTGGAGCCGGAGGTGTAGACCAGGTACGCCAGGCTGTCCGCCGAGGCGTCGCGCGGCGGCGCGGGCGCGCCGGGGTCCGCTTCCTCGCCGCCGGTCCGCACGCGCACGACCTCCCCGCCGAAGCCGCCGAGCCGCCCCGCCAGCTCCTCCTGCGTCAGCACCAGGCGCACGCCGGAGTCCTCCAGCAGGTACGCCAGCCGCTCGGGCGGATGGCCGGGGTCGAGCGGGACGTAGGCGCCCCCGGCCCGGAGCACGCCCACGAGGGCGACGACCAGCTCCGGGGAGCGCTCCAGGAACACGCCCACGCGGGTCTCCGGCCCGACGCCGCGCCGGCCCAGGGAGCGGGCGAGCCGGTCGGCCTCGCGCGTCAGCTCGGCGTACGTGAGCGCCGCGCCCTCGAACGCCACCGCCACCGCGTCCGGGGTGCGCTCCGCCTGCCGGGCAAGGCCCTCGGGGACGAGGGGCGCCTCCGGGGGAGCGCCGGCCGTGCTCCACTCCGCCAGGAGCCGCGCGCGCTCCTCCCCGCCCAGGAAGTCCACCTCCGGGAGCGGACGGCCGGCGTCCGCCACGACCGCCTCCACCAGCCGGGCGAAGTGCCCGGCCATCCTCTCCACGGTCGCCGCGTCCCACAGCCCCGCGCGGTAAGATAGCGAGCCGGCGAAGCCCGCCTCGTCCTCCGCCAGGGCGAGCGTCAGGTCGAACTTGGCGATCCCGCCGCCCTCGCCCCGGGCCAGCGGCTCCACCTGCAGGGCGCCCATGCGCAGCCCGCCCACCTCGTTGTTCTGCAGGACGAACATGGCCTGGAAGAGCGGCGTGTGCGCCAGGCTGCGCTCGGGCGCCAGCTCCTCCACCAGGCGCTCGAAGGGGATCTCCTGGTGCGCGAACGCGCCCAGCGTCGTCTCCCGGACGTGGGCCAGCAGCTCGCGGAACGTCGGCTCCCCGGAGAGGTCGGTCCTCAGCACCAGCGTGTTGACGAAGAAGCCGATCAGCGGCTCGGTCTCCAGGCGGGTGCGCCCGGCGACGGGGGTGCCGACGCTGACGTCCTCCACCCCCGCGTAGCGCGCCAGCAGGAGCTGCCAGGCCGCCAGCAGCGCCATGAACACGGTCGCTCCCTCGCGCCGCGACAGCGCCCGAAGCCCTGCCGAGACCTCCGCGGAGAGGCCGACCCGGACGCTCGCGCCGCGGGGGTCCTGCACCTGCGGGCGCGGCCGGTCCGTGGGCAGCTCCAGCAGCGGCGGCGCGCCCGCCAGCTTGTCGCGCCAGAAGCCCAGCCTGGCCTCCAGCGCCTCGCCCGCGAGCCAGGCGCGCTGCCAGGCGGCGAAGTCCGCGTACTGCACCGGCAGCTCCGGCAGCTCCGGCTCGCGCCGCGCCGAGAAGGCGCCGTACAGCTCCGAGACCTCGCGCACCAGCACGCCGACGGACCAGCCGTCGGAGACGACGTGGTGCATCGTGAACAGCACCCCCCACGCCGCCTCGTCCAGGCGCACGGCGGATACGCGCAGCAGCGGGCCCGCCGCCAGGTCGAACGGCCGCGCCGCCTCTTCCGCGGCCAGGCGCCGCACCTCGGCTTCGCGCCCGTCCGCCGGCACGCCGCGCAGGTCCGTCACCGGGAGGGCGACCGGCGCCGGGTCGCGGACCACCTGCACCGGCCCGCCGTCCACGACGGCGAAGACGGTCCTCAGCGTCTCGTGCCGGCGCACGATCTCCGTGACGGCGCGCTCCAGCACGGCCGGATCGAACGGCCCCCGCAGGCGCAGCGCGAAGGGCATGTTGTACGCTGCGCTCCCCGGCTCCAGCCGGTCGATGAACCACAGCCGCTGCTGCGCGAACGACAGCGGCAGCGGCCGGCCGTCGCGCGGCAGGGCGACCAGCGGTGGGGCCGGCGTGCCTCCGCCGTCGGCCTGGAGCGCTTCGATCCGCGCGGCGGCGCCCTCCACCGTGGGCGCCTCGAAGAGCGCGCGCAGCGGCAGCTCCACCCCGAACGCTTCCCGCACCCGCGAGACCACCCGCGTGGCCAGCAGCGAGTGCCCGCCCAGCGCGAAGAAGTCGTCCTCCGCCCCCACGCGCTCCGCGTGCAGCACCTCGCCCCAGATCCCGGCCAGCACCTCCTCCGCGGGCGTGCGCGGCGCCACGTACTCCCGCGCCCCGCCGGCCGAATCCGGCGCGGGGAGCGCCCGACGGTCCACCTTGCCGCTCCCCGTCAGCGGCAGCGCCTCCAGCACCACGAGCGCGGAGGGGAGCATGTACTCCGGCACGTGCCCCTTCAGGTGCGCCCGCAGCCCGGCCGCGTCCACTGCCGCGCTCACATCGCCGTCGGCCGGGACGACGTAGGCGACGATGCGCCGCTCGCCCGGGGCGTCCTCGCGCACCACGGCCACGGCCCGGCGCACCCGCTCGTGCCGCTCCAGCGCCGTCTCGATCTCCCCCAGCTCGATGCGGAAGCCGCGCACCTTGACCTGGAAGTCCGTGCGCCCTAAGTACTCCAGCTCTCCCGTGGGCAGCCAGCGCACCCGGTCCATCACCCGGTACATCCGTGAGCCCGCCGGGCCGAACGGGTCGGGCACGAAGCGCTCGGCCGTCAGCTCCGGACGCGCGGCGTACCCGCGCGCCGTCCCGCCGCCGGCCAGGTACAGCTCCCCGACGACGCCCGCGGGCACCGGATTGAGCCGGCCGTCCAGCACGTACGCCTGCGTGTTCGCCACCGGCCTGCCGACGAGCACGCGCTCGGCGCCGCGCTCCACGAGCGAGTACGTGGAGTAGGTGGTGTCCTCCGTGGGCCCGTACAGGTTGCCCACCTTCTCCACCGTGCCCAGCGCATACAGCGCCTGCGCCAGGTCGCTGGGCAGCGGCTCGCCGCCCAGATTCAGCGTCCCGACCGAGGCGGGGAGGGCGCCCGTCCGCAGCAGCTCGGCCGCGGCGGTGGGGACCATGCTCGCGTAGACGATCCCCTGCCCGGCCACCTCCGGCAGCGCCAGCGCGTTCTCCACCAGCACCAGCCGGCCGCCCCAGCAGAGCGTGCCGAAGACCTCGGCCACCGAGACGTCGAAGTTGACGGAGGTGGACCAGAGCACGCCGGAGCGCTCCCGGTCCGAGACGTTCTCGCGCATCCAGTGCACCAGCACGGCCGTGGAGGCGTGCCGGATCATCACCCCCTTGGGCCGGCCCGTGGAGCCGGAGGTGAAGATGACGTGCGACAGGTTCTCCGGCCCGACCTCCGTCTCCGGCGCGCTCGCGGGCTCGCCGGCCAGCTCCCCGGCGGCGGCGTCGAGCGCCAGCACGTCCACCCCGGGAACGCGGTCGGTCAGCGGCGCGCTGCTCAGCACCAGCCGCACGGCGGCGTCCTCCACCATGTAGCCCAGGCGCTCGCGCGGGTACGCCGGGTCCAGCGGCACGTACGCGGCGCCGGCCTTGAGCACGCCCAGCATCGCCACCAGCAGCTCCGGCCTCCGCTCCAGGAAGACGCCCACCCGGCTCTCCGGCCCGACGCCGCGCCGCAGCAGCAGGCGGGCGAGCCGGTTGGCCGCGGCGTCCAGCTCCGCGTAGGTGGTCTCCTCCGCGCCGAACACCAGCGCGACGGCGTCCGGCGTCCGCGCCGCCTGCGCGGCGAAGAGGCCGTGCACCAGGTCGCCCGCGGGGTAGCCGGCGTCCGTGTCGTTCCACCCCGCCAGGAGCTGCTCGCGCTCCTCCTCGCCCAGGAAGTCCACCTCCGGGAGCGGACGGCCGGCGTTCGCCACGACCGCGTCCACCAGGCGGGCGAAGTGCCCGGCCATCCGCTCCACGGTCGCCGCGTCCCACAGCTCCGCGCGGAAGGAGAGCGAGCCGGCGAAGCCCCCCTCGTCCTCCGCCAGGCCGAGCGTCAGGTCGAACTTGGCGACCTCCTCGCCGCCGCCCCGGACCAGGGGCTCCGTTTCCAGCGCGCCCATGCGCAGCCCGCCCCGCTCGTTGTTCTGCAGGACGAACATGGCCTGGAAGAGCGGCGTGTGCGCCAGGCTGCGCTCCGGGGCCAGCTCCTCCACCAGGCGCTCGAAGGGGATCTCCTGGTGCTGGTAGGCGCCCAGCGTCGTTTCCCGCACCCGGCCCAGCAGGTCGCGGAAGGTGGGCTCCCCGGACAGGTCGGTCCTCAGCACCAGGGTGTTGACGAAGAAGCCGATCAGCGGCTCCACCTCCAGGCGGGTGCGCCCGGCGATGGGCGTGCCCACGCTGACGTCCTCCTGCCCCGAGTAGCGCGACAGGAGGAGCTGCCAGGCCGCCAGCAGCGCCATGAACGCCGTGGCCCCCTCGCGGCGCGAGAGCGCCCGCAGCCCCGCCGAGACCTCCGCGGAGAGGCCGACCCGCACGCTCGCCCCGCGCGGGTCCTGCACCTGCGGGCGCGGCCGGTCCGTGGGCAGCTCCAGCAGCGGGGGCGCGCCCGCCAGCTTCTCCCTCCACCAGCCGAGCCGGGACTCCAGCGCCTCGCCCGCGAGCCAGGCGCGCTGCCAGGCGGCGTAGTCCGCGTACTGCACCGGCAGCTCCGGCAGCTCCGGCTCGCGCCCCGCCGAGAGGGCGCCGTACAGCTCCGAGAGTTCGCGGACCAGCACCCCCCGGCTCCACCCGTCGCTGACGATGTGGTGCAGCGTGAAGAGCACCCCCCACTCCGCCTCGTCCAGCCGGATGGCCGCGACCCGCAGCAGCGGGCCCGCGGCCAGGTCGAACGGCCGCGCCGCCTCTTCCGCGGCCAGGCGCCGCACCTCCGCCTCGCGCCCGTCGGCCGGCAGGCCCCGCAGGTCGGCGACGGGCAGGGCGACCGGGGCCGCGTCCCGGACCACCTGCCCGGGCTCGCCGTCCGCGACGGCGAACACGGTCCGCAGCGTCTCGTGGCGGCGCGCGAGCTCCCCGAGGCTCCGCTCCAGCACGGCGGGGTCGAAGCGCCCGCGCAGGCGCAGCGCGAAGGGGACGTTGTACGCGGCGCTCCCCGGCTGCAGCTGGTCGATGAACCACAGCCGCCGCTGCGCGAACGACAGCGGCAGCGGCCGGCCGTCGCGCGCGACCCGCACCAGCGGCGGCGCCTGCACCCCCTCGCCCCCGGCCTGGAGCAGGCCGATGCGCGCCGCCAGCCCGGCCACGGTGGGGGCCTCGAAGAGCGCGCGCAGCGGCAGCTCCACCCCGAACGACTGCCGCACCCGCGAGACCAGCCGCGTCGCCAGCAGCGAGTGCCCGCCCAGCTCGAAGAAGTTGTCCTCCGTCCCCACGCGCTCCGCGTGCAGCACCTCGGCCCAGATCCCCGCCAGCACCTCCTCCGCGGGCGTGCGCGGCGCCACGTACGCCGCCTCGCCGCTCCGTTCCGGCGCCGGCAGGGCGCGCCGGTCCAGCTTGCCGTTGGGCGTGAGCGGGAGCGCGTCCAGCAGCACCACCACGCCGGGAACCATGTACCCGGGGAGCCGCCGCGCGAGGTGCGCGCGCAGCCCGGCGGCGGACGCGTCCTCCCCCGCCACCACGTACGCCACCAGCCGCCTCTCCCCCGGCGCGTCCTCCCGCGCCAGCACCGCGGCTTCGCGCACCGAGGGCGCGTCCAGCAGCGCCGCCTCGACCTCCCCCGGCTCCACGCGGAAGCCGCGCACCTTGACCTGCTCGTCGATGCGGCCCTGGAACTCCATCTCCCCGCCGGCCAGCCACCGCACCCGGTCCCCCGTGCGGTACAGCCGCGCCCCCGCACCGCCCCCGAACGGGTCGGGGAGGAACCGCTCGGCGGTCAGCTCCGCGCGCCCGAGGTAGCCCCGCCCCACCTGCGCTCCCCCCACGTACAGCTCGCCGTACACGCCGGGCGGCACCGGCTCGCCCGCACCGTCCAGCACGTAGACGCGCGTGTTCCCCAGGGGACGGCCCAGCGGCACCGTCCCCGCCGCCGCTCCCCCGCTCGCGCGGTGGGTGAGCACCCCCACCGTCGTTTCCGTGGGGCCGTAGTGGTTGACCACCTCCAGCCCGGGGGCCCGCGCCTTCAGCTCCCGCACCCACTCGGCGCGCGACGCCTCGCCCCCCAGCACCAGCGTATGCCCCGGCAGCCCGCGCGCCCCCCCGGTGCCGCTCGCCAGCGCGGCGAGGTGCGAGGGGACGATCTTGAGCACGTCGATCCCGTGCCGCTCCAGGTACGCGGCGAAGGTCCCGGACGAGGCGACGGCCTCCTCCGGGAGGACGTGCAGCGTTCCCCCGGTGAACAGCGGCGGGAAGAGCACCGTGTTCCCCAGGTCCGCCGTGAGCGTGGACGCCAGCGCGTACCGCAGGGGCTCGCGCAGCCCGATCCGGTCGGCCACGGCCTGGACGTAGTTGACCAGCTGCCGGTGCTCCACCAGCACCCCCTTGGGCGTCCCCGTGGAGCCGGAGGTGTAGATCACGTACGCCAGGTTCCCGGGCTCCACGCCGGACTCGGGCGCGCCGTCGGGCGCGGCATCGATCTCGTCGCGGTCCGCGTCCAGGCGCAGCACTGCGCCGCCGTATCCCGCCGCGCGCCCGGCCAGGCTCTCCCGCGTCAGGAGCACCCGCGCCCCCGCGTCCCGCAGCAGGCCGCGCAGGCGCTCCTCCGGGTGGGCGGGGTCCAGCGGGACGTAGGCGCCGCCCGCCTTGAGCACCCCCAGGATCGCCACGATCGCCGGCACTCCCCGCTCCAGGCAGATCCCCACCCGGACGTCGGGGCCCACGCCGCGCGCGGCGAGGGCGTGCGCCACCCGGTTGGCGGCCCGCTCCAGCTCCGCGTAGGTGAGCGACTCCTCCCCCGAGGCCAGCGCGACGGCGTCCGGCGTGCGGGCCGCCTGCCCGGCGAACAGCTCGTGGACGCAGAGGCCGCGCCGGTAGGCGGCCTCCGTGGCGTTCCACTCCTCCAGCACCCGCGCCCGCTCCGCCCCGCGCAGGAGCGGCACCGCGGAGAGCCTCCGCTCCGGGTGCGCGGCCACCTCCTCCAGCAGGTGCCCGAAGCGGTCCAGCAGGCGGGCGGCGGTCCCCGCGTCCCACAGCTCGCGACGGTAGGAGAGGGAGCCCTCGATCCCGCCGTCCGTCTCGGCGAGGTTGAGCGACAGGTCGAACTTGGCGGCGGAGAGCCCGTCCGCGATCCCTCCCGTGGTGGCACGGCCCAGCTCCAGCGCGGCCCGCTCGTTGTTCTGGAACCCGAACAGGACCTGGAAGAGCGGGGTGTGGACCAGGCTCCGCTCCACGCCCAGCTCCTCCACCAGCTTCTCGAAGGGGACGTCCTGGTGCTGGTACGCCCCGAGCGTGGCCTCCCTCGCCCGGTGGAGCAGGCCGCCGAAGGAGGGGTCCCCCGACAGGTCGGCGCGCAGCACCAGGGTGTTGACGAAAAGGCCGATGAGCCCCTCCGTCTCCAGGCGGTTGCGCCCCGCGATGGGGGTGCCCACCGCCACGTCGTCCTGCCCCGCGTACCGCCCCAGGAGGAGCTGCCAGGCCGCGAGCAGCGTCATGAACAGCGTCGCGCCCTCGCGCCGGGAGAGCGCCCGCAGCGCGGCCGCGGTCTCCGCCCCCACCGCGAGCCGTTCCAGGCCGGCGGCGTCGCCCGGCACGGCCGGGCGGGGACGGTCGGTGGGGAGGTCCAGGAGGGCGGGGGCCCCGGCCAGCCGCTCGCGCCACCAGCCGATCTCGCGCTCCAGCGTCCCGCCCGAGAGCCAGGCGCGCTGCCAGGCGGCGAAGTCGGCGTACTGCACCGGCAGCTCCGGCAGCCGGGCCTCGCCGCCCCCCGCGAAGGCCCGGTACAGCGCGGAGACCTCGCGGCTCAGGATGCCGATGCTCCACCCGTCGGAGACCACGTGGTGCAGGGTGAAGAGGATCCCCGTCTCCTCCTCGCCCAGCCGGACCACGGCCGTGCGCAGGAGCGGGCCGGCGGCCAGGTCGAAGGGGCGCCAGGCCTCCGCGGCGGCCAGGCGCTCCAACTCGGCCTCGCGGGCGGCGGCCTCCAGGCCGCGCAGGTCCACCACCGGGAGCCGCACCGGCGCGGCCGGGGCGACCAGCTGCACCGGCTCCCCGTCCCGCTCCGGGAAGACCGTGCGCAGCGACTCGTGCCGGCGGACGACGGCGGTGAGCGCCCGCTCCAGCGCGTCCAGCGCGAGCGCCCCGCTCACCCGCAGCGGGAAGGGCATGTTGTACGCGGCGCTCCCCGGCTCCAGCTGGTGGATGAACCACAGCCGCTGCTGCGCGAACGACAGCGGCAGCGGCGACCCGTCGCGCGGCAGGGCGACCAGCGGGCTCGCCTGCGTCCCCTCGCCCCCGGCCCGGAGCAGGGCGACGCGCTCCGCCAGCCCGGCCACGGTGGGCGCCTCGAACAGGGCGCGCAGCGGCAGCTCCACCCCGAAGGCCTCCCGCACCCGCGAGACCACCCGCGTCGCCAGCAGCGAGTGCCCCCCCAGGTCGAAGAAGTCGTCCTCCGCCCCCACGCGCTCCGCGCGCAGCACGTCCGCCCAGATCCCCGCCAGCACCTCCTCCGCGGGGGTGCGCGGCGCCACGTACGCCGCCGCCGCGGCGGCCTCCGGCGCGGGGAGGGCGCGGCGGTCCAGCTTGCCGTTGGGAGTCAGCGGAAGCGTCTCCAGCGCCACGACGGCGGCGGGCACCATGTACTCCGGGAGCCGCGCGCGCAGGTGCTCGCGCAGGGCGGCGGCGTCCGCCTGCGCCGCCGCCGGGACCACGTAGCCCACCAGGCGCCGGTCCCCGGGCGCGTCCTCCCGCGCCAGCACGGCGGCCTCGCGCACGCCGGGGTGCGCCAGCAGCGCGGCCTCGATCTCCCCCAGCTCGATGCGGAAGCCGCGCACCTTGACCTGCTCGTCCAGCCGCCCCAGGTACTCCAGCTCCCCCCGGCCCGACCAGCGGGCGCGGTCGCCCGAGCGGTACAGGCGCGCGCCCGCCTCGCCGGAGAGCGCGTCCGGCACGAAGCGCTCGGCCGTCAGCTCCGGCCGGCCCAGGTAGCCGCGCGCCAGCCCCGGCCCGCCCACGTGCAGCTCGCCCGCGACCCCGGTCACCACCGGCTCCCCCACCGCGTCCAGCACGTATACGCGCAAGTCCGGGATCGGGCCGCCGATCACGCTGGCCGAGCCGCCCTCCACCTCCGCCCGTCCTACGGGGCGGTAGGTGACGTGGACGGTGGTCTCGGTGATCCCGTACATGTTCACCAGGCGCGGGCTCTCCTCCCCGTGCCGCCGCACCCAGGGGCGCAGCATGGCCGGCTCCAGCGCCTCGCCCCCGAACACCACGCAGCGCAGCGCCAGCCCCGCGCCGCCGTCCGACCGCGCGTCGGCGGCGATCAGCTGGCGGAAGGCCGAGGGGGTCTGGTTCAGCACCGTCACCCCTTCCCTCGCCAGCAGGGCGTGGAAGGCGGCGGGGTCTCGGCTAGTCTCCTGCGGGACCACCACCAGGCGCCCGCCGTAGAGCAGCGCGCCCCAGATCTCCCAGACCGAGAAGTCGAAGGCGTAGGAGTGGAACAGCGTCCACACGTCGCGCTCGCCGAAGCCGAACCAGGCCCGGGTGGCGGCGAAGAGGCGCGCGACCTGCGCGTGCGGGACCAGGACGCCCTTGGGGCGCCCCGTCGAGCCGGAGGTGTAGATGACGTAGGCCAGGCCGTCCGCGCCCGCCCCGCCCTCGGGCGCGTGCTCCGGCCGCGCGGCGATCTCCGCGGCGTCCCGGTCCAGGCAGACGACGCGCGCCGCCCCCCCGGCCGCGCCGGCGAAGGCGGCCAGGTGGCGCTCCCGGGTGACCAGCACCGGCGCGCCCGAATCGCCCAGCGTGTAGGCCAGGCGCTCCGCGGGGTACGCCGGGTCGAGCGGCACGTAGGCGCCGCCGGCCTTGAGCACGCCCAGCAGGGCGACGACCATCTCCGGCGAGCGCTCCAGGCAGAGCGCCACCCGGGTCTCCGGCCCCACGCCCAGCCGCAGCAGGTGGTGGGCGAGGCGGTTGGCCTCGCGGTCCAGCCCGGCGTAGGTGAGCGAGCGTCCCTCGAACGACAGCGCCACGGCCTCCGGACGGCGCTCCGCCTGCCGCTCGAAGAGCCTGTGCAGCGGCTCCTCCGCCGGGAAGCGCTCCCGGCCTCCGCTCCACCCGGCGAGCACCCGCTCGCGCTCCGCCCCCCGCAGCAGCGACACCTCCCCGAGCCGCCGCTCCGGCCGCGCCGCCACCTCCTCCAGCAGCAGCGCGAGGTGGGCCAGCATCCGCTCGACGGTGGCCGGCTCCCACAGCTCCGCCCGGTAGGCGAGCGAGCCGGCGAAGCCCCCCTCGTCGTCGGCCAGGCCGAGCGACAGGTCGAACTTGGCAGTCTCCCCGCCGCCGGCGGCCAGGGCCTCCACCTGCAGCCCGCCCATGCGCAGCCCGCCCCGCTCGGCGTTCTGCATGACGAACATGGCCTGGAAGAGCGGCGTGTGCGCCAGGCTGCGCTCCGGGGCCAGCTCCTCCACCAGGCGCTCGAAGGGGATCTCCTGGTGCGCGAACGCCCCCAGCGTCGTTTCCCGCACCCGGGCCAGCAGCTCGCGGAAAGTGGGGTCGCCGGACAGGTCGGTGCGCAGGACGAGCGTGTTGACGAAGAAGCCGATCAGCGGCTCCGTCTCCAGGCGCGTGCGTCCGGCGACGGGGGTGCCCACGCTGACGTCCTCGGTCCCCGCGTAGCGCGCCAGCAGGAGCTGCCAGGCCGCCAGCAGCGTCATGAACGCCGTGGCCCCCTCGCGCCGGGACAGCGCCCGCAGCCCCGCCGAGACCTCCGCGGGGAGGTGGAAGCGCACGCTCGCCCCGCGGGGATCCTGCACCTGGGGGCGCGGCCGGTCCGTGGGCAGCTCCAGCAGCGGCGGCGCGCCCGCCAGCTTGTCGCGCCAGAAGCCGAGCCGGGACTCCAGCGCCTCGCCCGCGAGCCAGGCGCGCTGCCAGGCGGCGTAGTCGGCGTACTGCACCGCCAGCTCGGGCAGCTCCGGCTCGCGCCCCTCCGCGAGCGCGCCGTACAGCTCCGAGACCTCGCGGATCAGCACCCCCATGCTCCACCCGTCGCTGACGACGTGGTGCATCGTGAACAGCAGTCCCCACTCCGCTTCGTCCAGCCGCAGGGCGGACACGCGCAGCAGCGGGCCCGCCGCCAGGTCGAACGGCCGCGCCGCCTCCTCCCGCGCCAGCCGCCGCGCCTCCGCCTCGCGCGCCTCCGCCGGCAGCCCGCGCAGCTCCGTGACGGGCAGGGCGACCGGGGCCGCGTCCAGGACCACCTGCACCGGCTCGCCGCCCGCGGCCGCGAATACGGTGCGCAGCGTCTCGTGCCGCCGCGCGAGCCCCGTGACCGCCCGCTCCAGCAGGGCCGGGTCGAACCGGCCGCGCAGGCGCAGCGCGAAGGGCATGTTGTACGCGGCGCTCCCCGGCTGCAGCTGGTCGATGAACCACAGCCGCTGCTGCGCGAACGACAGCGGCAGCGGCCCCTCGCGCGGGGTCCGCCCGATCGGGCCCGCGGCCTCCCCCCCTGCGCTGCGCAGCTCCTCGACGCGCCCGGCCAGCGCGGCCACCGTGGGCGCCTCGAACAGGGCCCGCAGCGGCAGCTCCACCCCGAACGCCAGCCGCGCCCGCGACACCACCTGCGTGGCCAGCAGCGAGTGGCCCCCCAGCGTGAAGAAGCTCTCCTCCACCCCCACCCGCTCCAGGTGCAGCACCTCCGCCCAGATCCCCGCCAGCAGCTCCTCCGCCGGCGTGCGCGGCGCCACGTACTCCGCCCCCGCCTCGCGCTCCGGCGCCGGCAGCGCGCGCCGGTCCACCTTGCCGTTGGCGTTCAGCGGCAGCCGCTCCAGCACCACGTACGCCGAGGGCAGCATGTACCCCGGCAGCCGCTCCGACAGGTGCTCCCGCAGCGCGGCCGCGGCGACCTCCTCCCCCTCCTGCGGGACCACGTACGCCACCAGCCGCTTGTCGCCCGGCTCGTCCTCCCGCACGACCGCCCGCGCCTGCCGCACCCCCGGACACGCCGCCAGCGCGCTCTCCACCTCCCCCATCTCGATGCGGAAGCCGCGCAGCTTCACCTGCTCGTCCACGCGCCCCAGGAACTCCAGCCTGCCGTCCGCCTTCCAGCGGGCCCGGTCGCCCGTGCGGTACATCCGCGTCCCCGCCTCCACGGCGAACGGATCGGGGACGAACTTCTCGGCCGTCAGCTCCGGCCGCCCCAGGTAGCCGCGCACCACCCCCGACCCGCCCATGCACAGCTCGCCCTCCACCCCCACCGGCACCGGCTCCAGGCGCGCGTCCAGCACGTACGCCCGCGCGTTGGGGATGGGCCGCCCGATGGACACCGTGGCCGCGCCCTCCTCCACGTGCTCCACCACTTCCAGCGTGCACCACACCGTGGCCTCGGTGGGGCCGTACTCGTGCAGCACGCGCTCCGGCCTGCCCTGCGCCAGCATCCGGCGCACGCCCTCCGTGCCCACCGCCTCGGCGCCGAAGACCAGCTGGCGCAGGCAGGCGTACACGTCCACCTGCTCGCGCACGTGCTGGTGGAAGAGCGCCGCCGTCTGGTACAGGTGGGTGATCCCCCCCTCGCGCAGCACCCGGCCCAGGAGGCGCGCGGAGAGCAGCACGTCGCGCTCGATGCCCACCAGCGTGGCCCCGTTGAGCAGCGCGCCCCAGATCTCGAAGACCGCCGCGTCGAAGCTGGCGTTGGAGGCCTGCCCCACCCGGTCGCCCGGGCCCAGCGGCATGGTCCCGGGGAGGCCCGCGGCGAACTGCACCACCTGGCCGTGCTCCATCATCACGCCCTTGGGGCGGCCGGTGGAGCCGGAGGTGTAGAAGACGTAGGCCAGGTTCCCGCCCGACGCGCCGCCGCGCGGCGCGTGGGCGGGCCCGGCGGCGAGCGCGCCGGCCGCCGCGTCCAGGCAGAGGACGCGGAACCCCGCCCCGGCCAGGGGAGCGGCCAGCTCGCCGCGGCTCAGCAGCACGCGGACGGCGGAGTCCTCCAGCATCAGCCGCATCCGCTCGGGCGGGTAGCTGGTGTCCACCGGGACGCAGCAGCCGCCGGCCTTCATCACCGCCAGGGTGGCGACCACCATCTCCAGGCCGTGCCCCAGCAGCACGCCCACCCGCTCCTCGGGGCCGACGCCGAGCCCGGCCAGGTGGTGGGCCAGCCGGTTGGCGCGCGCGTCCAGCCCGCGGTAGCTCAGCTCCTCGGCGCCCCACGCCACCGCCGGGGCCTCCGGCGCGCGCTCGACCTGCGCCTCGAACAGCTCGTGCAGGGAGGCGCCCCGCGGGAAGTCACGCCCGGTGCGGTTCCACTCCTCCACCACCCGTTCGCGCTCCGCCCCGGAAAGGAGCGGCGCCTCGGAGACGGGACGCGACGGGTCGGACACCACCGCCCCGACCACGCGGGCGAAGTGCCCCGCCATCCGCTCCACGGTGGCGTGCTCCCACAGCTCGGTCCGGTAGGAGAGCACGCCCGCGAAGCCCTGCTCGTCCTCGGCCAGGCCGAGCGTCAGGTCGAACAGGGCCGACCCGCCGACCTCCGCCAGCGGCTCCACCTGCAGCCCGCCCATGCGCAGCCCGCCCCGCTCGGCGTTCTGCAGCTCGAACATCACCTGGAAGAGCGGCGAGTGGGCCAGGCTGCGCTCCGGGGCCAGCTCCTCCACCAGGCGCTCGAAGGGGATCTCCTGGTGCGCGAACGCCCCCAGCGTCGTTTCCCGCACGCGGGCCAGCAGCTCCAGGAACGTGGGATCGCCGGACAGGTCGGTGCGCAGGACGAGCGTGTTGACGAAGAAGCCGATCAGCGGCTCGGTCTCCAGGCGCGTGCGCCCGGCGATGGAGGTGCCCACGCTGACGTCCTCGGTCCCCGCGTAGCGCGCCAGCAGGAGCTGCCAGGCCGCCAGCAGCGCCATGAACGCCGTGGCCCCCTCGCGCCGCGACAGCGCCCGCAGCCCGGCCGAGACCTCCGCGGGGAGGAGCACCCGCGCCAGCCCGCCGCGTGAGTCCTGCACCTGCGGGCGCGTCCGGTCGGTGGGCAGCTCCAGCAGCGGCGGCGCGCCGGCCAGCCTCTCCCTCCACCAGCCGAGCCGGGACTCCAGCGCGTCGCCCGCGAGCCAGGCGCGCTGCCAGGCGGCGTAGTCGGCGTACTGCACCGCCAGCTCGGGCAGCTCCGGCCCGCGCCCCTCCGCGAGCGCGCCGTAGAGCTCGGAGACCTCGCGGATCAGTACCCCCATGCTCCACCCGTCGGAGACGACGTGGTGCAGGGTGAAGAGCAGCCCCCACTCCGCCTCGTCCAGCCGCAGGGCGGAGACGCGCAGCAGCGGGCCCGCGGCCAGGTCGAACGGCCGCGCCGCCTCCTCCCGCGCCAGCCGCCGCGCCTCCGCCTCGCGCGGCTCCGCCGGCAGCCCGCGCAGGTCCGCCACCGGCAGGGCGACCGGGGCCGCGTCCAGGACCACCTGCACCGGCTCGCCGCCGTCCGCGACGGCGAAGACGGTGCGCAGCGTCTCGTGCCGGCGCACGATCTCCGCCAGGCTCCGCTCCAGGACCGCGGGGTCGAAGCGGCCCCGCAGGCGCAGCGCGTACGGCATGTTGTAGGCGGCGCTCTCCGGCTCCAGCTGGCCGATGAACCAGAGCCGCTGCTGCGCGAACGACAGCGGCAGCGGCCGGCCGTCGCGCGGCAGCGCGGCCAGCGGCGGCGCCTGGGCGCCTTCCCCGCCCGCGAGCAGCGCCTCGACGCGCTCCGCCAGCCCGGCCGCGGTGGGCGCCTCGAAGAGCGCCCGCAGCGGCAGCTCCACCCCGAACGCCCGCCGCACCCGCGAGACCGCCTGCGTGGCCAGCAGCGAGTGCCCGCCCAGCTCGAAGAAGCTCTCGTCCGCGCCCACCCGCTCCAGCTTCAGCACCTCCGCCCAGATCCCGCAGAGCAGCTCCTCCGTCGCGCTCCGCGGGGCCACGTACGCCGTCCGCTCCAGCCACTCCGGGGCCGGGAGCGCGCGCCGGTCCACCTTGCCGTTGGCGTTCAGCGGCATCTCCCGCACCGCCACGAACGCGGAGGGGACCATGTACTCCGGCAGCTGCCCCCCGAGGTACGCCCGCAGCTCGGCGGGCGGGACCTCGCCGTCCGCGGAGACCACGTACGCCGCCAGCCGCAGCCCCCCCGAGGCGGACTCGCGGGGGACGACCAGCGCCTCGCGCACCCCGGGGTGGCGCTCCAGCGCGGCCTCGACCTCGCCCGGCTCGATGCGGAAGCCGCGGATCTTGACCTGCGCGTCCACGCGGCCCAGGAACTCCACCGCCCCGGCCGCGTTCCAGCGCACCCGGTCCCCGGTGCGGTACAGCCGCCCGCCGTCGGCGGAGAACGGGTCGGGGACGAACCGCTCCGCGGTCAGCTCCGGGCGTCCCAGGTAGCCGCGCGCGGTCCCCGCCCCGCCGATGAACAGCTCGCCCGGGATTCCGGCGGGGACCGGCTCGCCCTGCGCGTCCAGCACGTACAGGCGGGTGTTGCCCAGCGGGCCGCCGATCGGCACCGTGGCCGCTTCGAGGTCCGCCGGGCTCACCGGGTGCCAGCTGGCGTAGGTGGTCGTCTCCGTGGGGCCGTAGACGTGCAGGAGCCGCCCGGGGCCGCCGCTCTCCAGCACCCGGCGCACCGCCTCCGGGTCCACCAGCTCGCCGCCGAACAGCACGTGCCGCAGCGTCGAGTACGCGCCCGGCACGTCGTAGGCGACGCGGTTGAACAGTGCGGTGGTGAGGAAGAGCGCGGTGACCCGGCGCGCCCGCAGCTCGGCCACGAACTCGGCCGGGGCCAGCGACACCTCGCGCCCGATGACCACCACGCAGCCGCCGTTGAGGAGCGCGCCCCAGATCTCGAAGGTGGCCGCGTCGAAGGCCACGTTGGAGACCTGGGCGATCCGCTCGTCCGGGGCGAAGGGGAGGTAGCTGGTGCCGCGGACCAGGCGCACCACGGCCCGGTGCGGGACCGCGACGCCCTTGGGCCGGCCGGTGGAGCCGGAGGTGTAGATGACGTAGGCCAGCTGCTCCGGGTCGGTGGCGACGCCGGGCGCCTCCGCCGGCAGGGCGGCGACGGCGGCGGCGGTCTCCGGCTCGTCCAGCCGCAGCGTCCGCGCGTCCGCGGGCAGGCGGGCGCCGGAGCCGGCCACGGTGAGCACGCGCGAGACCCCCGCGTCCTCCAGCACGCCGCGCAGGCGCTCCGTGGGGTGCGAGGGGTCCAGCGGGACGTACACGGCGGAGGCCTTGAGCACGCCCAGCACGCCCACCAGCATCTCCACGCCGCGGTCCATGCACACCGCCACCCGCTCCTCGGGGGCGACGCCGCGCGCCAGGAGGAAGTGGGCGAGCCGGTTGGCGCGCCGGTCCAGCTCCGCGTAGGTGACGGTCTCCTCCCCCAGGACCACGGCGGCGGCCTCCGGGGCGGCCGCGGCGCGCTCGGCGAACAGCTCGTGGACGGCGGCGCGCGGGATCTCCGCGGCGGTGTCGTTCCACTCCGCCAGCACCTGCGCGCGCTCCGCGCCCCGCAGGAGCGACACCTCCGCGGCGCGGCGCTCCGGGTGGAAGGCCATGGCGGCGAGGACGGTCTCCAGGTGCGACGCCATCCGCGCGGCGGTGGCCGCCTCGAAGAGCGCCGCGCGGTAGCCGATGACCGCGCCCAGGCCGCCGCCCTCGTCCGACACGGTCAGGCGGAGGTCGAACTTGGCGGTGCCCTCCCCGCCCCCGAACGGCTCCAGGGCCACGCCGCCCAGCAGGAGCCCACCGCGGGCGGGCGCCGCCTGCTCCAGCGAGAAGGTCACCTGGAAGAGCGGCGTGTGCGTCAGGCTGCGCTCCGGCGCCAGCTCCTCCACCAGGCGCTCGAAGGGGACCTCCTGGTGCTGGTACGCCCCCAGCGCCGCTTCCCGCGCCCGCCCCACCAGCTCGCGCCAGGTCGCGCCCCCGCCCAGCTCCGCGCGCAGCACCAGCATGTTGACGAAGAAGCCGATCACCCCCTCCAGCTCGCGCCGCGTCCGCCCCGCCACCGGGGTCCCTACCACCACGTCGTCCTGCCCGGACCAGCGGCCCAGCAGCGCCTGCCACCCGGCGAGCACCGTCATGAACAGCGTGGCCCCCTCCCGCTGCGCCAGCGCCCGCAGCCCCGCCGACAGCTCCGGCGAGAGCGCGAACGCGTGGGTCCCCGCCGCGGCGCCCTGCTCCGGGGCGCGGGGCCGGTCCGTGGGCACCTCCAGCAGCGGGGGCGCCCCCGCCAGCCGCTCCTTCCACCACCCCACCTGCGCCTCCAGCGCCGCGCCCTCCAGCCGCGCGCGCTGCCACACCGCGAAGTCCGCGTACTGCACCGGCAGCTCCGGCAGGCCCGGCTCCTCGCCGCGGCCGAAGGCGCCGTAGAGCGCGGAGAACTCGCGCACCACCAGCTCCATGCTCCACGCGTCGCTGACCACGTGGTGCATGGTGAAGCAGACGACGTGGTCGTCGGCGGCCAGGCGCAGCAGCGTGCAGCGCAGCAGCGGGCCCGCCGCCAGGTCGAAGGGGCGCGCCGCCTCCTCCGCCGCCAGGCGCGCCGCCTCCGCCTCGCCG